>JBLMXV010000018.1:0-12285 GCA_050257935.1 Chloroflexota bacterium | reverse complement strand
GATCGAGAAAAGGCATGTCTCAGCCTAGATCGGGCAGACATGAATTGTCCGCTTGGGAGTCTCGGCGGTGCGCCTTGGATGTCGTCTGGGCTTTTGGCGAGCCTCGGGTGGTTAGGGCTATTCTCATATCCTGAGAGATCTTCTAAACTGCGATGCCTGTCGCAGGTTAGTGGGCATGAAGACGCGACTTGCTCTTGCAGCTTGGCGCCCACTACACGAAAGCATCACGGAGGAGCTTGCTCTGCCGATCAAAGGCCTGACGGGGGTTCTTCGGGTCCTTCATGAGGGCGATTTCCTGGGCGATGAGCCGCGCCAGGTTCAGCGTGTGGGTTTCGACCTTCCCCGCCTCCCGCTTGTACAGGGGATGGTCGCGGTTGATGTAGATCGTGGTCTCTTCGGAGAAGACTTCTGGACCGTCTTCGCCGAAGCTGTCCACGACGCAGGACACGCCCGTTTCGCCGAACTTCACCCGCTTGATGACGGCATTCGGCGTGAGCCGCCTGACCTTGGGCTTCTTCGCCCGCTTCTTCTTCTCAACCGCAGGCTTCTTCTCGACAGTCACCGCCTCGCTTTCAGTACCGCCCTCTGACTCTCTGCCATGCATCGCCGCAGCACCACCGATACCATCCGCCTCGTTTCCGATGGGAAGGGCGCCGAAAGGCGAGAGATCGGGATTCGCCACAAGCGCTCTGTATATCCGGTGAAGCGCATCCTTCAGGGCGCGGCTCGCCCTCTTGCCCTCTTTTCTGACGGTCAGCCTCTGGAGGGCGGCCTTCACGCTTTCCATGACCTTCCCCATGACACCGGCAAACTGCCGGTACTCCTCAGAATCTCTGACGAAACCGGTCCGGTCACTCGTGATGGGGAGGAAGTCCGCGTTGACTTCGCCCCTCACCCGGGCCATCCCTTTTCCCCACGTTTCCATGCCGAAGAGTTCTCGCCTGACGGTAACCTGCTTGACCTTGACCTCTATTCCGAGGTCCTGGCCCGAAGCCGTCTCCGGCAGGATTATGATCTCGCCATTGACAGGGCCAAAGGCTGTTCCGTCGAGAAAAGGAATCCGGTGGCCCGACAGGCTCCTTGGAGTGACCGTGTGGTTGTTGATCCGCACCCTGAAGTGCGGCGCCTTGATCGGCGTTCCCTCAATGATCTTCGCCTCTATGTCTTTGGCCTCGAACGATCTCTCCAGGCCTGTCAGGAGCACGGTGGTTCCGTTCTGTTTCCTGAACTCGGCGGGAAGTCTTTCAAAGGGGAGTTGCCAGACCTCGCCCGCCTGTTCCCACTGCTCCTTGTCGAAGATCACCCTGCCGACGAAGTCGTCTTTCTTGGTGACGACTTCGAATCGCTTGCAGGCGGAAAGACTCGCGAACTTGCCGATACCGAACTGTCCAATCCTGTCCCTCCTGTAGAGGGGCGACCGGGGACTGTAGAGCTTCTGCTGGGACCCGATGTTGAAATACTGCTTCAGCCCCTCCAGGTCCATGCCGCTGCCGTTGTCCCGTATCTCGATCGAGTCCCCGCCCACGATCACTTCGACCAGGCTGGCGTCCGCATCGTAGGCATTGTTGACAAGCTCTCTGATGAACTCTATGCTCTCCGCGTAGAGGCGTTCGCCGATGGTGATGATGTGGCTCTTGTCGACGGTGACGGGGATGAATTCAGGGTTTTCCTGCATCGCTAACACCGACTTCGAAGAGCACCTCTCACAGCTTCAGCATTGCCAAGTAATAGGGTCAGGTCCATACTCTTTACCTTTTGTCCCTCTTATAGTGTCCGGCCAGGATTCTGCTCACATAGGTGGCGTGCACCCCGAGGTGATCAGCAACTGATCGCTGAGTGTATCCGTGTGTAACGTCTCACATTAATTTGATCCCAAATTCTCACGTTCATTTGATCCTTTCACAATAGAGTGACCGGAAGGATTTGACACCTTCCGGTCAGCTATCTCAGATGACTTCAGTAGACGCCATGCGGACATGTTCGGTGGAGACCACGGTGCACTTCTCATTGGCGGCGGCAACGAGGGCGCCCTGCTCAAGCTCTCGCTTATAATCGTGCAACACTTTGACAACAGGCTGTGCTGCATGTGAGGGAGCCAGATCCTGGAAGCGCAACTGGACAACACTTGGCCATCAGCGTTTGTTGCCGCAAGAATAGCACCAAAATCCAGATCGTGGGTTAATACGATATGCTCGCCACTTTTGGCCCATGCCATAAGTCCTTTGTCAGACGCCGAAGACACCCCGACGCTCGACCAGTGCACGGCTTCTAACCCTTCACTCGCAAGACATTCTGGCGAGAGGTTCATGTCGATCAGGAGCTTCATGCTGCCTGAAAGGGAACTTCAACCTCTTCCGAGCGCCACGCGGCATAGGACAGCGCCTCGACGATGTCCTGATCTTCCAAATATGGAACAGTTTCAGGATGTCTTCTCTCGAATGGCCGGCAGCGATCATGCCGACAATCATCCCGACTGTGACGCGCATACCCCTGATGCACGGCTTTCCGCCCATTACTTCAGGATCAAAAGTTATCCTCGTCAATCCTTTCATAGCTTCACCTCACACTGCCCCTATTTTATACGGCAGCCATATAAAATGAGAAGTTGTTATTCAAGGACTTCCAAGCGCTTATGCCATGCAGGCCCCGGGGGTCCGATGTTAGCGTCGAGAAAAAGGAACCACATATGGCGGACTGAATCCGTCGCTGAAGGGAACCGGGCACCTATGCTTCGCCTTCCCTCAACAACCATCTGCTCGCTGCGTGCACTGTAATCCCCGGCGGCACGTCAGCCGGTGTTTCCGGCTCAAGGCTCACCACGTGAAGAGTCGCTCTCGGGTGCTCTTTCGCGGCTTTCTGCAGAGATCCGATTTCTCGCCAACGGGTAACCGCGTCGCTCATGTCCACGCAGACCTGTATGAGTTCTTCATGGTTGTCGGGATGCCTGACGAGGAAATCAACCTCATGTCCTTCCTCAGTGCGCACGTAAGCGATCTCGGCACCGCGCCGCTCAAGCTCGATCAGTACACAGTTCTCGCGAGGCAACACGGAGATATCTCCCTGTGTTCACAGCAGCTTACACATAGGACACCGCCTGGGGGAGGTCACCCCTTAGAATAAATACATAAGGCATCTGAGAGCGGTTTTTCGGTATGAACCTTCAACAAGCAGGAGGGGGTGCACGGAGATGAACGTGAGGAAGAACGGCATCGAGCCTCCGGATAGGGAGATACGGCTCCTCAGGAGGAAGCTCGACAGAGCGAGGGCAGCCCTTGGCAAGACAGTAAGCGACAAGAGGGAATCGGAACTCCGGCAGGAGGTGAACGACGTAACCAGCAGGCTCGGGTGGACGCTTTGCGAGACGGAGCAATATGACGAGGCCCTCACCGTGTATGAGACCCTCGACCGGAGCACGCATGGAGAGGACCGTTACATCGGCATCACCAGAGTACTTATCGAACGTGAGCGCTATGAAGAGGCTGGGGAACTGCTCGATGAAGCCCTTGAGCGGTACCCCGAGTCATGCTGCCTCATGAACAACAAGGGTCTCCTGCACTACAGCTCCGGAGACCCATACGAGGCCCTGCGTTGGTTCGACAGGGCTCTCACGCATGCGGAGGACGAGGAGAGCATGGCTGCGGCTTTCAACAGGGGGCTCGTGCTCATCGAACTCGGACTCTACGAGGACGCATCTATAGTGTATGAGCGGCTCCTCGAGCATGACCCCAGGAAGCCCGAGTACGTCTATGAGTATGCCTACTGCAACCATAAAAGGGGCCAACTCTGGGAGGCCATCAGGCTATACAGGATGTGTCTCCAGATCGGGTGCGAGACTCCCGGCGTCTATGCAGGTCTCTGCACTGCCTTTGGGGAGGCAGGGCTCTTCGCCGAAGGGGTGGTCTCAGGTCTCCACGGGCTCAATAAGTACCCGGATGTTGAGGCCATGTACGAGAACCTGGGTGAAGTCTACCTGGATATGGGAAGGCTTGACGATGCTGAGGAAGTGCTCACGACGGGAATGGGGAAGTTCCCTGAGAGCGAAGCGATCCAGGCCCTGCTTGACAGGCTGGAACAGGAGAGGGAACAGGAGAGGGAACAGGAGGACGACGAGAGCGAAACCAACACTCACGGGAGAGAGAGGTGCCGGAGGGTGAAAAAGGAAGGGCCCTCAGAACTATCCGATGACGACTTGGGCACGTTGCTCGAGGAAAAACGCAAGACCTCGTGGAACTGAAACGGCCCTCGATAAAGCACAGCTGGATTGGATTATTGATCTGATATAATGAGGCACCTGTCGTCAAATTCAGAGATAAGGGGATGCCGGGACTAAGGAACAGACGAGGGAGAGAGTGAACGAACTCCAGAAAACGCTGGCGGAAATCATGGGGCGGGAGAAGACAAGGGCAAAGGTCCTCCTTGTCCCCTCATTCTCCGTCGGCCACCAGATCACAGAATCCCTCGTCAGGAGCGGCGTCCCCTACCTGAACCTCCGCATCAGCACGCCTCTGTCCCTTGCCCACGAGGTTGTCGCCCTCGATCTCGCACGAGAGTCTATAACTTATCTCCCCGCCGGTTCCCTGCCGCTCGTTATCGAGGACCTCCTCGAAGACCTGCAGGGCAGGAGCGATTTCTACTTCCACGGTCTCGCCGACAAGGAGGGCGTCGTGAGGGCGCTGGCGAGGTCTGTGCGCGACCTGCGTATGTCCGGCATCGCCGCGGCGGAACTTTCTCCCAGTCAGTTCGTCAGCGACAGGAAGGGAAGCGACATCAGAGAGCTTCTGGGGAGATACGAGCTGCTGCTGCAAGAGCGGAAATTCGCCGACGCCGCGAGCATCCTCAGCCGTTCCATCGATAAGCTGGGAACTGACGGCAGAGATCGGGATATCCACCTCTACCTCATGCTTTCACACATACCCCTCACCCCTCTCGAGAAACGGCTTGCCGGCGTGCTCCCGGGAGATACGATCGTCCTGCCTCACGACGTGCCGCAAGGCCTCGACCGTCCGGCGAGATACCTGGATCAACCCATTGGCAGAAAGAGCGCAAACGCAACTACCAACGTCGAGCGCCTGCCCTGGCTCTTTAAGGTCGACGATGCACCCCCTGCTGTAGATGACGACACCATCCGCATCTTCCACGCTGTGGGCAGAAGAAACGAAGTGAAGGAGGTGTTCAGGAGGATCGTCACCTCGGGCGTGAGGGGTGACGAGGTCGAGATGATCTGCACCTCTTATGAGGACTATATACCTCTTATCTACGACTTCAGCAGGAAATGCGAGACGGCCATGACCTTTGCAGAAGGTCTGCCGGTCTCGGTGACGAAACCGGGACGTGCCGCCCTCGGGTTTATCGCTTGGCTCAGGTCAGGCTACGAGGCGGTGCAGTTGAAGCATCTCATCAAGAGCGGGTGCCTGGACCTGCGAAGCCAGCGAACCGATGACGCGTCGTCGTCACCGGCCATGATGGCGCGTATCCTCAGAGAATCGCCCATAGGCCGGGGGATGGAGCGGTATGAGACCATCCTCAGGGAGATGATCGAACTCTACTCTTCCCGTCTCAAGAAAGCCGTGGAGGAAGGGGACCCGACCGACTACCACAGGAAGAGGATCGACAACGCCACGTTCCTCCTCGAATTCGTCGGCAACATTATCGGTACGATACCCGCGCCTGACGCGGCCGGAACTGTGGAGCTGGCCGGTCTCTGCACCTGCGCGTCCTCATTCGTCTCCACGTATGCCCGGACTGCAGATGAGCTCGACGGAGAGGCGAAGTCAGCCGTGCTCGCTGCACTCGATGAGATCCGGCGACTATCTCGCAAGAGACTCCCGATGAAGGAGGCGCTGGAACGCATCGACGGCGTGCTCAGGGAGATGCGTGTCGGCGCCTCCATGCCCGCACCCGGGTGCATCCACGTGTCTTCGTACCATCATGGCGGATTTTCGGGGAGGGACCATACCTACGTCCTCGGCTGCGAAGGACAGGCGATTCCCGGGATCCCCGTGCAGGACCCGGTCATCCTCGACGAAGAGAGGACACGCGTGGGCGGCGACATGACCGTCTCGTCGGACCGCCTGAAGGAGAACCTCTACTGTTTTGCTACAGTTCTTGCGTCATTGAGGGGCACCGTCACCATGAGCTTCCCCTCTTACGACGTGCTCGAGAACAGGGACTGCGCCCCCTCGTCCGTGCTCCTCCAGGTGCACCGGCTCACATCAGGCAAGCCCGATGCGGATTACAGCGACCTCATGAACGCCCTCGGAGGTCCTGTGGGATACATGCCGGGGGATCACTCCATCGACGTCACAGACTTCTGGATCGGGCGCTTCACAGGCCCGGGAGGGCTGAAAAAGGCCGACGAATCCGTGTTTGCGTGTTACCCCGGTCTTTCCTCCGGTCGTGCCGCGGCCGGGGCGAGGGAGAGCGACGCCGTCACGGAATTCGACGGCAAAGTCCCGCTGGACAAGACCCGCGATCCCCGGGAGAACCCCGACCTTGTCATGTCGGCCTCCATGATCGAGACGGTCGCGAAGTGCCCCTTCTCGTACCTCCTCAAGCATGTCCTCAGAGTGAAGCCGCTCGATGAGCTCGTCATCCAGCCCGACAGGTGGCTGCCGCCGCAGGACAGGGGAGCCCTCCTGCACGAGCTCTTCCGGAGGTTCATGACGACCCTCGCGGAGCGTGGCGAAAAACCGTCGGTGAAGAACCACCTCACGCTCATCCAAGGCATGGCGGACACGCTCGCAAGAGAATACAGGGACCTGATACCTCCGCCGGGCGAAGCGATCTATGAGCAGGAGCGCAAGGACATCCTGAAGGCAGCAGAGGTTTTCCTCAAGGTCGAGGAGGAATACTGCAAGGGTTGCATTCCCGAGTTCTTCGAGCTTCCTTTCGGCGTCGACGACGAGGAGGCCAGGAAGCTGGGCACGACCTCGCCCGTTGTGATCCCACTGAGTCAGGGCAAATCGTTCACGCTCAGGGGTCGGATAGACAGAATAGACAGGACTTCGGACGACGGGTACGAGGTGTGGGATTACAAGACAGGGGACCCGCGGAAGTTCAAAGACCACGGGCGCTTCGACAAGGGAACCAACCTCCAGCACGCGCTCTATGCACTGGCCGCCGAGAGCATCCTGAGAAAAATGAGAAAGGACAAGCGCATCGCCGTCGAGAAATCAGGATATTTCTTCCCGACGGAGCGAGGCGCAGGGCGCCGCGTCACCAGGGAGCCTGACGACAAGTCACTTAGGGAAGTGCTCGACGCGCTCTTCGACATCCTCCGGAGCGGCGCCTTCGTTCCCGCGGGTGACAAGGAAAACTGCAGGTTCTGCGACTACGCGAACGTGTGCGGCGAAACGGTTGTCGAGGATGCGAAGCGGAAAGCGAAGAACCAGGGCAACGAGGTGCTCGAACCTTTCCTGAGGCTGAAGGAGTATGAGTAAGGCCCGGAAAACCACGAAACGGCCTGAACTGCCCGACCGCAAGAGCAGGGAGGCCATCGTCGGCGAGCTCGACAGGACCGTCATGGTCGAGGCAGGAGCCGGCTCGGGCAAGACCACGAGTCTCGCCTCCCGCATGGTCGCGCTCATCGCTGAAGGCAAGGCGCGGATCGAACGAATCGCCGCCCTCACTTTCACAAGAAAGGCTGCCTCGGAGCTGAAAGAGAAGTTCCAGATCAAGCTCGAGGAGGAGTACCGCGAGTCCTCGGGGGAGAGGAGAGAGAGGCTCCGGGAAGCCCTCGCCAGCCTCGAGCAGGGGGTCTCAGGTACGATCCACTCATTCTGCGCAAGGCTGCTGAGGGAGAGGCCCATGGAGGCGGGAATCGACCCCGAGTTCACCGAGATGGACGAAATCGAGGACTCCCTGCACACCGCAGAGGTCTGGTCCCGGTACCTCATCGACCTCATGTTCGACGGCGGCAGGGCGCTCGACGACCTTCGGGACCTCGGCGTCACCTCGAACGATTTGTACGGCGCGTACGAACGCATCGTGATGTACCCCGAAGTGTCAGTGCAAGTCAGGGAAGAACCGCGCCCGGACACGGCACAGCCAAGAAAGGCACTTGAGCGCTTCCTGTCTGACGCAGGGCGGCGCCTCCCCGGCAAGGTCCCCGCTGCGGGCTGGGATGACCTGCAGGAAGCGATCAGGAACGCGCAGCGGATGCGCAGGACTTTGGATCTCGGCGAACACCGCGACTTCCACAGGATCCTCGAAGTTTTCGACAAGAAGAATCTCTCGGTGACCCAGAACAGGTGGCCGTCGCGGGAGGACGCGCTCTCCGCAAAGGGTCTCGCTGAGAGCTTCAGGGCGGCGACGGTCCTTCCAGCCCTGACCGCGTGGCGCAGGTACCGCCACTCCTGCCTGATGAAGGTGATCCTGCCGGCGGCGGAGCGGTGCAGGAGGGAACGCATCGAGGCGTCGAAGCTCAACTTCCAGGACCTCCTGATGAGAGCTTCGAGTCTACTGAGAGACAACCCCGAGGTGAGGACGTACTTCTCGGGAAGGTATACGCACCTCCTCGTCGACGAGTTCCAGGACACAGACCCCATCCAGGCCGAGGTCATGCTCTACCTCACCGGTGAGGACGTGAGAGAGCGGGACTGGCGCAAGCTCAGGCCGAGGTCGGGGTCTCTCTTCATCGTGGGCGACCCGAAGCAGTCTATCTACCGTTTCAGGAGGGCAGACTTCGACACGTACAGCACAGTAAAGGAGATCGTGGAGGAATCGGAGGGCCTCGTCCTTCCCCTCGTGAGCAACTTCAGGTCTCTCGATGTGATCGGCGAGTGGCTCAACCCGATCTTTACGCAGCGCTTCCCGGAGAAGGGCTCCGATTACCAGGCGCCATTCAGCAGGATCGAAACGGTGCGGAAGGCAAGCGGCAAGGCTTTTTCCGGGGTCAGGAAGATCACGGTCCCGCAGTGCTCTCGCCACAACGCCGGCGACATCGTCAGCTACGACGCGGGGAGGATCGCCGCATGGATAAGGCAGGCACTGGACGGCGGCATAACGCTCGAGAGGACCGAAGAGGAGAGGACCCTAGGCCTGGACGACAGGCCGGTGCCCTCGGACTTCCTCATACTCCTCCGCAACAAGAAGATGATCCCCGAGTACGCCGGGAAGCTTGAGGAACTGGGGATACCGTTCGAGGCCGCGGGAGGAAACGCCTTGTCCACGGCGAGAGGGCTCCGAGAGGTACTGAAGATCCTGAGGGCCGTGTCCGAGCCCGACTCTTCCGTGAATCTCGTCTCGGCGCTCCGGGGCCTCTTTTTCGGGGTGAGCGATGAGATGCTCTACCGCTTCCACAAAGCTGGCGGAAGGTTCTCCTTCTTCTCGCAGCTCCCGCCGCTCGAAAACAGGGAACTCAGCGACACATTCACCTTCACCTACGACACGCTGAAGCGGTACCATGACTGGGCAGGGAAGCTCCCTCCGTCGGTCGCCATTGAGAAGATCATCGAGGACACGGGCCTCGTCCCGTACCTGCTTTCCGGACCGATGGGCGGAAGCCAGACCGGAAACATGTTGAAGGTGGTCGAGTTCCTCCAGCAGGCTATCGCGACGGATGCATCGGATTTCCTGCAGACAGTCGAGCAGCTCGAGGCGCTTATGGAGGGGGGAGAGTTCGACGAGATCGACATAGCCCACGGGAGCCTGAAGGCGGTGAGGATAATGAACCTGCACAAGGCTAAGGGGCTCGAGGCGCCGGTCGTTTTCCTCGCAAACCCAACCGGCAGGTCAGACCATCCCCCAGATCTTCACATCACGAGGAAGGGTAATGACTCGAAGGGCTATTTCGTAATTGCAAAGAAAGGCGAGTTCCACAGCTCGGCCCTGGCGATCCCTCCCGACTGGGAGGCCGTGGAGCCGGAAGAGGCGAAATACGAATCAGCGGAGGAAGACAGACTCCTCTACGTGGCGAGCACGAGGGCGAGAAACCTGCTCGTCGTCAGCGTTTACCCTGCAAGTCCCGACAAGAGCTACTGGTCACCGCTAAGCTCATTCCTGGGTCAGGTAGAGGAGCTTGACGACCCGGGTATCGTCTTAACGAGCGAACGGGAGGCTTTGAAGATCAAGGAGAAGGACTTCAGGAGCGCGCAAAACGGGTACGCTGCCGCTTTCGGGAAGATCGGTGTTCCGACGCACACCGTCCGGAACGTCACGTCACTCACCAAAGAGGACGCTGACCTCCCCGTGTGGAAGAAGACGGGAAGAGGTTTCACCTGGGGGAATGTGATTCACCGGGTGCTCGAGATTCTCGCGAAGGATATCGGGGACGACGAACTCGAAATCCTGGTGGCCAACGTTTTGGCCGAAGAGGGGAGATCACCGGATGAAAAGCCGATAGTCCTCGCGCTCGTTAAGGAGATCAGGCGCTCAGAGTTCTGGGCGGAGGTGCAGGCGGCCCGTGATAAGTACATGGAAGTTCCTTTCTCTCTCAGACTCGAACCCTCTGACCTCGCCATGGATACCTCGGCTGGAGAGTGGGTCCTGCTGTCCGGTATTATCGACCTCGTCTACAAGGGCAAAGACGGCTGGACGATCGTCGATTACAAGACCGATGACATCGGAGAGAGAATCAACGATTTTGTGAAGTACTACACGCCGCAGGTCAGGGCGTATCGGCGTTTCTGGGAGGAGATGTCGGGCGAGAAGGTCACCAGGGCCGGCATCTTCTTTGTGCACACGCGGCAGTTCATCGAGATACCCGCATAACTCTTGCCGTCTGCTCTGAATCCGTAGATCTACAGAGTGAGAAACCTCAGCTTCACGACCCCTTGCATGCGGACGAAATCAACGTCGTCGTGTAGCAAATAGAGATTGTTTTCAAGCGCCGTCTGAGCAATCAGGCAGTCGACAGTGCTCTGTATGGTGATGCCCCTTCTTCGGCACCGATAGTATATCGTTGCAGCAGCAGCGTAAGATTCCCTGTGATCCCGCAGACTATAAAACTTCTGCGTGTCGAGATACTCTTTGACCGAAGCGAATTCCTTCTCGGATTTCACACCCTGCAAGACTTCCTGGTAGATCAGCGAGGTTATGCCAAAGGGGATGCCAGCATCAAGAACATGCTGAAAGGTATCGGTAGCTTTGTTGTCCAGGCCCTTCAGGTACCCGATCAGCACTGAAGTATCGACAAGAACCACGTCAGCCGACCCTCCGCATTTTCTTATAGTCGTAGTTTTTTCGGAACGTAATCTTTCCTTTCAGGTCCCGGAGGTCGAGCTTTTGTCTCGATGCGATCAACTCCTCAAGCGCTTCGTGAATGAGTTCCTTCTTCGTCTTTGCCTTTGAGCACTGAAATGCCTTCTTGAGAAGGGCTTCATCAAGGACGACGTTAGTTCTCATACATACACCTCCCTATACACATACTATAACACAGCTGCTGCAAGGCGACGAGTCTTGGTCGGTCAGACGTCCAACATCAACTGGCAAGAGATGTTTGTACACCTTCACGCGGCAAAACGCAAGGTGTCGAGGAACTAACAAGCCCCTGATACTGGGAGGCCGAGCTCGCCGCGCGATCCGATATGATGAAACACCTGAAAGGTGCGAGAGGGTCGAGACTCCATGGGAAGCGGGGCACTCAGTTCATCGAGGTCTTCAGTTCCACCGGTGTGACACAGAGATGAATAAATCCCGGCCCTCTGATAGAGTATCCCTGAAAGGTGTCAGGCCGTGAAACGTGAAACAACGGCGAAGTGTCCACGTAGCCGCTTTTGCTGAATAGGTAGGACTGAAGGAGACGCCCGGCATGATCCTGCTGATTGTTGTGCACAGGGGTGCCAGATGGCCACATTGAGCAAGACTATCTCCGGCGACAGCGATGCACTGTGGACTTAGTGCAAGGCGAAACTGAGGATGCGGTGAGGGCGAACCTCGTCGCTACCATTTGCCTTTTCTTGTCTCGTGCCTTGAACGAGGAATACTCGACGCAGTGCTCGGGCAGGGCAGTTACTCGCTGAGGGAAAATGGCGGGAGCGTGTGGGAATCGAACCCACAAGAAGCGTTGAGGCTGTATGCTTTGCGAGCCTGATACTGACTATTCACTGACAGATAGCGGCCACATTGTATCCCGAAGACTGAGCACGAGGACACTGTCCAGCCACCCTCCCGGACATCAATTCTCCGATGCTGCCCGAAATGAGACAAATCAGAATGACTGGTTATGTGCGTGTCTAAAGGTGCTGTTGTCACCAGAACAACCGGCCCGGGTTCGAGCAGGCTATAGACTCTAGACAATCGGAAAGCTTTCTTCGCCATCTCGACACCTCCCTTCAATGATCATCG
>JBLMXV010000017.1:0-8809 GCA_050257935.1 Chloroflexota bacterium | reverse complement strand
GACCTGGACGAAGCCCTTTATCAGCTGGTTGGCGGTGTCTTCCACAAACGTTTCGGATATGCCTGACCAGACGAGTTTCTCGCCATTAGCTGCGTAGAGGTTGGTTTCGAGCACGATTACCTGGTTCTCCGTAGTGTATCCCGGAGTGGTAATGTACGAATAACTCGGGTAGTAATAACTGTACCATCCGCCATAGTAACCCGGATTGGGGACATAGGTAACCTGAGGCGGATAGTACGTCTCGATCGTCTTCTTGTCCACAAGCCTCGTTACAACCACGCCGTCGACTCCGAGTTTGTTCACTACCGCAGTCAAAGCGCTCTTGTCCGGTGCCTCGTCCTGCGGCATCACGGTATAGCTCGGTACGCCCTCAACGCCCCTTGCCCGAAGCTGTGCGACAAACTCGTCCTCGAAGATGCGCTTCATTGCGGGCTTCTTCGTGACCCCGACTACCAGTATCTTCTTGAGTTTACCGCCGTGGTAAGACGGGTCCTTCCACGTCGAGGTAAGGGTCGTCGTGGCGCAGGACGCCAGAATGAACAAAGACAGGGACAGTGCGAAGCTGAGGATCTTCACAATCTTCATCGGTTGCCTCCCAAGAGTTTCTTTTACCAGAGCCCTATTTTAGACGCAGAGTCTACAGCGGCGCAAGGAGGGGACGGATGCCCTACACTACCGAAGAGGGGAGAGGCAGACGCCGCTCACTAAATAAGACGCGGCTTTCACACATGCGATGCCTTGACAGATGAAGTATTTGCTGATAATCCTCGGACGTCACAGATCCGGCACACTGCATCAGCTTTACCTCATCGCCGCTCGTATCTCTGAAACAGCCTCACCGTGCCTGCTCGGACCCCTTCGCCCTCATATTGCCGTGAACGTACCAATTCAGGGCTGGGGAATATCACACCCCCGCCTCTGTCTCGCTCTTCTCATATAACGGCTGACCTTCGCTGTAGTAGTCCAACTTCTCGAGACCATGTCTCTTGCTTGCCGAGACCATCACTGCAAAGGAAGCACCCGTCAGGGCGCCGGCGAAAAACCCCCTCAGGGGGTCCCTCCTGTCCAGCACCATACCCATGATACCAGCCGTCACGCCCACGAGCGACGCAAGTGCAAGACTACCCTTATATGACATTCCGTCCTTATGCGATGTGGCGGACATCGCTCTTGCCCGTCTCCGGCGTCAGTCGCTGCGAATTTCCCTTCACATACGCAGTCTGCATTGTCGCACTTATTCTAGCCTGTCTCGCCGTGACCGAACAAGTGAGCCTGCGCAGGTGCGCATCTTCCCGGAAGATATTCGGAAGATTGTTCTCGACTCTGCGCGACCTCTTCCTTCCCGGGTTGAGGGCCCCGAACAGATGGCCTTGAATTAATCCCTCCATGGTGCTATATATAAAGTCATGGACTATTCGATTAAGATCGGCGGCGAGGCGGGGCAAGGCATTCAGACAATAGGCGAGGCGCTTGCGCGGGTATTCACACGTTCAGGCTACTACGTCTTCACCCACCAGGACTACGAGTCTCGTATACGGGGAGGACATAACTTCTACCAGATACGCTTCTCCGACAGACCGGTGAGTGCATCACGGTCGACGGTCGATATAGTTGTGGCCCTCGACACCCAGAGCATCACCGACCACGGGAAAGAGCTTACCGAGTACGGGCAGATCATATACGACTCGGCGACACTCAAGCAGATGCACGAGGCCCCCCAGTTCCTCGACGTACCCTTCAACTCTCTCGCTATCGAGCACGGCGGCAGCAAAATCATGGCAAACACCGTGGCCACCGGCGCAGTTCTCGGGATGCTCGGCATGGACCCCGACGTACTTCTCGCACTGTTGAAGGAGACATTCAAGAAAAAGGGCGAAGACGTCGTCAGAGAGAATGTGAGTGCTGCGATGGCGGGATACGATTTCGCGGTGAAGCAATGCATCAGGTGTTCCTTCTCTGTGGGCAGGGAAGGCGAAGTCAAGTCCAGGATGGTGATCAACGGCGCCGAGGCGATAGGGCTCGGTGCACTCGCCGCAGGATGCAAGTTTTACTCAGCCTATCCCATGACACCTTCCACAGGGGTCATGCTCTACGTCGCATCAAAGGCGAAGGAATACGGTGTCATCGTCGAGCAGGCGGAAGACGAGATCGCTGCTATAAACATGGCTCTCGGCGCCTCCTTTGCCGGTGTGAGAGCGATGACCGGCACGTCCGGAGGGGGCTTCGCGCTGATGGTCGAGGGGCTGTCGCTCGCGGCGATAACAGAGACGCCGGTGGTTATCGCTCTCGCCCAGAGACCGGGGCCTGCAACGGGCTTCCCGACGAGGACCGAGCAGGGAGACCTCCTCTTCGCTCTTCATACCGCCCACGGGGAGTTCCCCAGGATAATCCTGGCACCCGGCTCACCCGAGCAGGCATTCTACCACACGGTGAGAGCATTCGATCTTGCCGAAAAGTACCAGGTGCCCTCGATAGTGATCTTCGATGCCTACTTTGCCGACGCCCAGTGGACTCACGACAGCTTCGACCTGAGCGGTGTGAAGTACATCGACTATCGCCTCAGGGGAGAGGAGTTCGGTCGGATGCAAGAATATAAAAGGCACACCTTCACCGAGACCGGTGTCTCGCCTCTCGCAATCCCCGGTGACGGACCCCATGTGGTCGTGACCGACAGTGATGAGCACGACGAAGAAGGCCACATCGTCGAAGACGCAGAGACCAGGATAAGAATGGTGGACAAGAGGCTTTTCAAGAAGATGCCGTTGATCCGCCGGGAAATGGAACCGCCGACCCTCTACGGTGACCCGAAGCCGGATGTTGTCATCGTGGGATGGGGTTCGACGTACGGAGTCATGCGTGAGGCCGTCGACAGTCTTGCAGGCAAGAAAAGCATCGCCATGCTCCACTTCGGCGACGTGTATCCGCTGCCTGACATCGACAAATTAGACTATCTCTCTCTTCTCTCGCGTGCCGGTCAATCCCTCTGCGTGGAACACAATGCTACAGGCCAGTTCGCCCGACTCTTGAGAGCCGAGACCGGTTTCACCTTCAGCGGTCACATCCGCAGATATGACGGGAGACCCTTTACCACAGAGAGCCTCATGAAGGAGATCGATGCCCACACCGGAAAACTATAAGGGACGGAACCCGGCATGGTGCCCGGGATGCGGCAACTTCGGTATCCTCAAGTCCTTTAAGGCGGCGCTCGCGGAACTCGGACTTGAGCCCCACCAGTTCACGATCGTCTCGGGGATAGGGCAAGCCGGCAAGTTCCCGCACTACCTGAAGTGTAACACCTTCAACGGATTGCACGGCAGGACGCTGCCCGTTGCCACGGCGATGCGTCTGTCCAACCATCAGATGCCGGTGTTTGCCGTTGCCGGCGACGGCGACTGCTATGGAGAGGGGGGGAATCATCTCCTCCACGCAATGAGGCGAAACGTGAACGTGAAGCTCTTCGTGCACAACAACCAGATATATGGTCTCACGAAGGGACAGGCATCGCCCACGAGCATGGAGGGCATGGTGACGAAGAACCAGCCTTTCGGGGTCATGTCGGAGCAGTTCAACCCCATGGCCTTTGCAGTCGCGATGGATTGCAGCTTCGCAGGGCGCAGCTTTGCAGGCGATCACGAGCACCTGACGATGATGATCAAGGAGGCGATCAGCCACAAAGGGTTCACACTCCTTGACATACTGCAGCCTTGCGTGACCTTCAATAAGACAAACACTTTCGAGTGGTACCGCAAGAGGGTATACCGTATCGAACCCGAGTATGACCCGCGCAACAGGGCAGAGGCGTTCAGGAGGGCACTCGAGTGGGGAGACAGGATTCCCATCGGCGTGATCTACCGCAATGACAGGCCTACCATGGAAGAGAGGTTCCCTGTGATCACTGACACGCCTCTCACGCGACAACCGTTCGACATCTCAAAGCTGGAGACCACCCTCACGGAGTTCTTCTAGTCCGCATAAGTTACCGATCAAGACGTCCGACTTTGACGGCGGTCCGTGTTGACATCCGCCGATTTCAATTTCTTATAATGAACGACGCGCGATAACAGGCGTAAGGCAGACAACGTCTGACGCAGACCGTAATGCGAGGCTCCCGGCTCAAGCCGACGGACAGGCCATATGGTGTCCGATGACTTCCGTTCCGGACGATTTCGCGGGGTCGAAGGCGCCGTACGGTGCCGCATCCCAATTTTCTCTCACCTGGAGGACATCATGCTTGCAAAGTTCGACCCGACGAAAAGCGATATCTGGCAACGAATCGACAGCCACTTCGAGAAGATGAGGGACGTCCACATGGCCTCGCTCTTCGCGGCGGATCCCCGTCGTTTCGACAGATACTCTCTGAGGTTCAACGATATCCTCGTCGACTACTCGAAGAACAGGATAAGCGACGAGACCCTCCCGCTACTTCTCGACCTCGCCCGCGAAGCTGATTTGAAAGATGCGGTCGAAAAGATGTTCAGCGGTGACAAGATCAATGAGACGGAGGATCGCGCCGTGCTCCACGTGGCACTGCGCAACAAGGCCGGCACGCCTATCGTCGTTGACGGTGAAGACGTGATGCCCGCTGTCACTTCCGTGCTCGAGAAGATGCGTGCCTTCTCGGAAAAGGTGATATCCGGGGAGTGGAAGGGATACACAGGCAAGAGGATCAAGAGCATCGTCAACATCGGCATCGGCGGTTCAGACCTCGGGCCTGTCATGGCGACGGAGTGCCTCCGCCCTTACATGAAGAAGGGTCTTTCCGTACATTTCGTCTCGAATGTCGACGGCACCCATATCGTTGAAACCCTGAAGAAGATAAAACCCGAAACTGCGCTCTTCATAATCGCTTCGAAGACGTTCACGACTCAGGAGACGATGACCAATGCATTCACCTCGCGACAGTGGTTCCTGAAGCGCGCGAAAGATGAGGCGCACATCGCAAGACATTTCGTTGCCGTCTCGACGAACACCGAGAAGGTCGAAGAGTTCGGCATAGACCGTGAAAACATGTTCGTCTTCTGGGACTGGGTTGGCGGCCGCTACTCTCTCTGGTCCGCCATCGGCCTGTCCATCGCCTGTTCCGTGGGGTTCGAGAATTTCGACGACCTCCTTCTGGGCGCCTGGGAGATGGACATGCATTTCAGGACCACCCCCTTCGAGAAGAACATCCCCGTCATCCTCGCGCTCATAGGCATCTGGTACAACAACTTCTTCGGTGCCCAGACCGAGGCGATTCTGCCGTACGACCAGTACATGCACCGTTTTCCCGCGTATTTTCAGCAGGGCAATATGGAGAGCAACGGCAAGTCAACGGACCGGAGCGGTGCGAAGGTGACCTGCCAGACGGGCCCGATAATCTGGGGAGAGCCGGGTACGAACGGGCAGCACGCCTTCTACCAACTGATCCACCAGGGGACCAAGCTCATACCTGCCGACTTCCTTGCCCCCGCGGTGAGCCACAATCCCATCGGCGACCATCACAGGATTCTTCTGTCGAACTTCTTCGCCCAGACTGAGGCCCTGCTCCACGGAAAGACGCGGGATGAGGTCACGCAGGAGATGAAGAAAGACGGCTACAGCGACACAGACATAGAGAGGCTCAGCCGCTACCGGGTCTTCGAGGGGAACAGGCCGACCAACTCCATCCTCTTCACGAAGCTGACCCCGCGCGTGCTCGGCAGTCTCATCGCCATGTATGAACACAAGATCTTCGTTCAGGGAGTGATCTGGAACATCTTCAGTTTCGACCAGTGGGGAGTGGAGCTGGGAAAGCACCTCGCAAAAAACATTCAGCCTGAGCTTGCCGACAACAGGCGTGTCAGCACACACGACTCCTCAACGAGAGGCCTCATCAACACCTTCAAGGAGATGAGGCGAACCGCAAGAAAGAGACGATGATGCTTCTATGAACCCCCAACCCTCATACGGCTCCGGTCTGTCCCGCTGCGGCCCGGAAAGTACCGCATGAATCGGGAATCCGCAGGCAGCCCGCTGCTGACGCCCTTTACCGCAATGGGCCGATTCACGGTGTCCCTTGTCAACAACGTCGGCGCTGCGGCAATCTTCTTCGTCCTTGCCTTTGTCAAGATCTTCAAGCCCAAGCAGTTCGTCGAGATCATCCGGCAGGTCTATTACATCGGCGCCCGCTCATCGCCCATCGTGATGCTCGTCGGCCTTTTCACCGGAATGGTTCTCGGGCTCCAACTCTACTACGAATTGGCGAAGGTGGGGTCGCAGGGGGCGCTCGGCTCGGCAGTCGCCCTTTCTCTCGTGAGGGAACTCGGGCCGGTACTCAGCGCCATCATGGTGACGGCAAGGGCCGGCTCTTCCATGGCTGCCCAGATCGGGATCCTCCGCATTTCCGAGCAGATCGACGCGCTCTACACTATGCGCATCGATCCACTCAGATATATCGTCAGCCCCAGGATCGCCGCATCAATCATCAGCTTCCCCCTTCTCACCTCCTTCTTTGACCTCGTCGGCATCATCGGCGGCTACCTGACAGGGGTTGTCCTCCTCGGGGTCGATGCAGGTTCATACTGGCACCGGGTCCAGGCGAGCGTCGAGTCCGTGGACGTGAACGCGGGATTTGTGAAGTCCTTTGTATTCGCCGCCCTTGTCTCGACAATCTGCTGCTTTCAGGGCTTCTTCACACACATGCGAAAGGACAGCTACGGTGCCCAGAGTGTAAGTCTTTCGACGACCTCGGCCGTGGTGCTCTCCTGTGTGATGATCCTCGTGTCAGACTACATCGTCACCTCTTTCTTCGTGTGAGATTGTGGAACCGCCCCTCATCGAATTCAGGGACGTCGTCAAGAGGTTCGACGGCCGCCCTATCCTCGACGGGATCAACCTCAAGATCTACGAAGGCCATATTACCACCATGATCGGAAAGAGCGGCACAGGGAAGAGCGTACTCCTCAAGCACATCATCGGCCTCCTCACGCCCGACGAGGGAACCATACTCTTCAAGGGAAAGCCCGTAGCCACGATGAAAAGGAAGGAATGGGACTCATTCAGGACCCGCATTAGCTACCTGTTCCAGAACAACGCCCTCTTCGATTCGATGACCGTCTTCGACAATGTGGCCCTGCCCCTCCAGCAGACGACCAATCTCGGCAAGAAAGAGATAGAGCGAAAGGTGATGGCCCGCCTCGACCAGACAGAGCTCACCGATGCTGCCCGAAAATACCCTTCCGAGCTCTCGGGAGGCATGCAGAAGCGCGTCGCCCTCGCGAGGGCGCTCGTCACGGACCCCAGTGTCGTGCTTTTCGATGAGCCCACCACCGGACAGGACCCCATACGGAGAAACGCGATATTGAGTATGATCGCCCAGTACAAGAGGAAGCTGGGATTCACAGCTGTACTGATCAGCCACGACATACCCGACGTCTTCTTCATCTCAGACCGCATCGTTCTGCTCTGGGAGGGGAGAGTAGCCTTCCAGGGGACCTACGAGGAGATGACGGGACTTGAACACCCTCTGATCGATGAGTTCCTCCAGAGCATCGAAGGCTTCCAGGATGAGCTCACCGGCCTGCTGTCCAAGCAGATGTTCAGGGCACGCTACGATGTCACAGGCGGCCACGGACTCATGGAGACAAGCGTCACCGCAATCCTCTTCAGCGTGGAGTTTGACCTCCTCGCTGAGAACCTCGGCCCAAGGACTGCGGCTGAGGTGGTGAAGGCGCTCGGTGAATTCATCAACACCGATCTCGGTGGCCTCGGGGGGTTCTCCGCGCGCCAAGGCAGGGGGCAGATTCTTACCATACTTCCTTACGCGACTGTCGAGGAGACCCACCAGCTCGTCAAAGATTTCGGGAGGAGACTTGAATCTGAGAAACTACCCCAGATCCAGGCGATCGCGCAGGCTTCGCTCGGAATCGGCGCATGCTTCGAAATCTACGTACGTGCTGGTATAATTGAAGCGCGGTCCAACGAGGACGTTTCCCGGATTGCGACGGCGGCTCGCTCGAAGCAGGAGATCATCGCGCGCTACCTGTGCGACACCCGGAGGTAAGGCGGCATGAAGAAGTATAAGATCGAAACGACGGTGGGCGTCTTCGTGGTCATAGGTGTCCTCTGTGTCGGATACCTGACGGTGAAGCTCGGCGAGGTCCCGTTTTTCGGTCATGACACCTACCGTCTCTACGCAAAGTTCACCTCCGTCTCGGGCCTGAGGGTTGGCAACACCGTGCAGATGCTCGGCATCGAGGTGGGCCGCGTCGATGCCCTGACCATGGACCAGGAAGATCAGCTGGCTGTCGTCACTATGAGCGTCGACAAAGGGGTGAAAGTCTATAAAGACGCCATTGCTTCGATCAGGACTGCAGGGCTCATCGGCGACCGGTACGTGAGAATCGATCCCGGCGGGGCGGAGCAACTCCTGAAGCCGGGAGACACGATCAGGGATACGGAGGCTCCCACGGACATTACCGACCTCATCGGCAAGTATGCCTTTGGTGACCTGAGCAAGAAGGACGAATCCCGCTGATGGATATCCGTAACTGAAAGCGATTGAAAGGAGTGTGCATACGGTGATGAGAGTGCTCTATGTGTTTCTGGTGATGACCCTGCTGATCGCTTCGCCATGGCCCGTGACCGCCCAATCCCCTGAACCTGCCGGCGCTCCGAATCAGGCAGGCCAGGCCTCCCCTGCGCCAGAGCCTGTAGTGCCCCAGGCGGAAGTGTCTGAACCCGCACCGCCGGGAGCTGCAGCATCCGAAGTTGCAGCATCAGACTCCGCAGCGCCCTTGGAGGAGAGGCTGGCGTCTACGACGTCTGAGCCAGCACCACCGGGAGCCGCGGC
>JBLMXV010000016.1:0-11891 GCA_050257935.1 Chloroflexota bacterium | reverse complement strand
CTCTGGGATGGCCTGGGGGGCAGAAACCCGATAAATGTGAACTCCTCTGAAGGGAGCCCCGAGACAGAGAGGGCGACGATGAGGGCAGACGGCCCTGGTATCGGGACCACCTCCACACCCTCAGCGATCGCCTCCCTGATGAGGAGGGCGCCCGGATCAGATATGCCCGGCGTGCCGGCATCGGATACGAGAGCTACGGAGAGACCGTTCCGTATTCTGTCCAGTACGTCTGCGGTCCTCGCCTTCTCCCTCTCGGACCAGAAACTGAGCATCGGCTTTGCAATGCCGTGCGCGCTGAGGAGCTTTCTGGAATGTCTGGTGTCCTCTGCGGCCACGAGGTCGACGGACTTCAGGACACTGAGGGCCCTTATCGTGAGATCCTCGAGGTTGCCAATCGGGGTGGAGACCACGTAGAGCTTTCCCTTCGACATACTCCGGACCTTCACGCGCGGGGAAAGTTCCGCCTCATCGACCGCGCCGTGCACGGGACCAGTCCGAGGCGCACTTCAGCACATTCCGATGGAACGTCAGGCCTTCGCGAGGCCGGCTTTGAACGCGGCGAGCCACCTGATGTGGCTCTTCTCCTCGTTCACGATTTCGTCAACGACGTCTTTCTCCTTCACGGCATCCCTCACACCGAGGAAGTACAGGAGCGTCTCCTTTTCGAAGCCTATCGCAAATGCCACCGCGTCGGCTATTGACCTGATCCCCTCCATCGACGGGAGGGACTTGTTCTTGCCCAGAAAGAATTCCGACTCCGCAATAGCCCGCATGTAGTGCGAGACCTCTTCCCATCCCTCGAGCTCCGAGTCGCCGACCATCTCCTTCAGGTCCCGAAAGGCCTTTTCATGCCTCTGCTCCTTCTCGGCGAGCGTCGTGAAGAGCGAGCCCAGCGCCCTGTCTTCCTTGAACTTCTCCGCCATGTCTGTGTAAAACTGATAACCGAGTCTCTCCGTCTGGATTGCCTGCTCGATCACTTCGACTATCGAGAATCTTTCCATGTATTCCTCCGTGAGCGTGTTGTGCTATCCGTGAAATGCGCGATTCATTGCTGTATGTTCAGGAGTTTCCTCAACCGCTTGTCTGTGTTCACGATCTCCTCCACGTTGTCGCCCGTGAGGTCCCACGAGTACTCCCCCTTCGCCGTCCTGTGGACCTTGATCCTTACCGGCTTCTTCGGCCTGATCTGCTCGATCTGCCGGTCCTTCCCAAACTGCAGTGGGGGATTCGGTGATTGGACGACCTCTGCCGCACTCCCGCACACGGGCAGGATCAGGACGGCCAGACCCACAACCGCACCTCTCCACTTCCCGATGATCTTCTCCCTGCGAAAACGCTCCATGTCACCAGCTCCTGTACCTGTTCGTGATCGGAAACCTTCTGTCCCTTCCGAAGGCCCGGCGGGTGATCTTGACTCCGGGAGGAGACTGCCTCCTCTTGTACTCGCTCGTATCCACCATCCTGATGACCATCTTCGCCGTCTCTCCCGGGGTGTGACGCGTGATTTCAGCGAAACTCCTCTCTTCCTCAATGTACGCCCTGAGAACGGGGTCGAGAACTTCGTACGGCGGAAGGGTGTCTGTGTCCTTCTGGTCCGGTTTCAGCTCCGCAGTAGGTGCCTTCGTGATCACCCTGTCGGGTATCACGGGCCTGCCAGCCTTCTTGTTCCGCCACCTGCTGACCCGGTACACGAGCGTCTTGGGAACATCCTTGATCACCGCGAACCCTCCCGCCATGTCTCCGTAGAGCGTGGCATACCCCACGCTCATCTCCGACTTATTGCCCGTGGTCAGCACAAGCCAACGAAACTTATTCGAGAAGGCCATGAGGATGTTACCCCGTATGCGTGCCTGGAGGTTCTCCTCAGTGATGTCGGCGGGCAGATCCACGAACTCGGGCTCAAAGGTCTTCAGATAGCTGCCGAAGATGCCGGTGATCGGCACCTCCCTGAGCTGGATGCCAAGGTTTCGCACGAGTTGGTACACGTCCTCCCTGCTCTCATCGGAGGTGTAGGGTGAAGGCATGAATACACCGACGACGTTCTCGCGTCCGATCGCCTCGACGGCAACGACCGCTACGAGCGATGAGTCAACGCCGCCGCTCAGGCCGACGCAGACCTTGCCGAAGCCGTTCTTCCTGATGTAGTCCCTCGTACCGAGCACGAGAGCACTGAATACTTCCTCCTCTGCACCGAGGGGAGGCGACGCGGCACGCGACCGCAGCCCGCTCCTCTCACGCTCCATTACGTCTGCTTCCACGGGGATCTCTATGCGCTCAACCACCCCCCCTTTCAAGGAAAGCACCTGCTGCCTCCGCCGGGGGTCGTGCAGCCTCTTCATGAACACCGCGTCGAGATTGAGATCGGCAACCACAAGGTCCTCTTCAAACGGCTTTCCCGCGGCGATTTCCTCTCCATCCTGGTCGACGATAAAACTGTGGCCGTCGAAGACGAGTTCATCCTGTCCCCCTGTCATGTTCAGATAGACGACGACCGCGCTGCTATCGGACGCCCTTGTAGCCAGCATCCTCTCCCGAAACCGGTACTTGCCCATGTGATACGGCGAGGCGTTGATGTTGACGACCAGTTCAGCCCCGCCCAGCGCCTGGACGGTGGCAGGCCCCTCGGGATACCAGATGTCTTCGCAGATGTTGACACCGAACAAGACCGGGCCGAGCTGATAAACCGGGCAGCGGCTGCCCTCCTGGAAGTACCGCTTCTCGTCGAACACTCCGTAGTTCGGGAGGTGGATCTTGTGATAGACATCGACAACAGCGTGCCTATGCATGACTGCCGCGGCATTGAAGATGTCGTCTCCCCTGTCGACAAAACCGACGATGACCACGGCGTTGTCAACATGCGCCCGCACCTCGTGAAGCGCAGCGGTGTTATCCTCTATGAACTGGGGCTTCAGGAGAAGGTCTTCCGGCGGGTAACCGGTTATCGCGAGCTCGGGAAAAATGACGAGATCGGGATCGAACGTCGCCGCCCGCTCGATCCACTGCACGATCTTGCCGACATTGCCCTCGAAGTCGCCGACGGTGGGATTTATCTGGCAGAGGGCGACACGAACCGTTTTCATGTACTGATTTTACCGCCGTCACTTCCTTTTGTAAAGCAACGGCCTGGGAAGACCCTGGCCTAGCAACACAGAGATGCACGGGGGCAAGTCGAGATGCCGGAAACCTTTCTGTTGCGATACCTCATTCATCTCAAGACCACCCTTCAGGGCACTGGTGCGCGACACACACTGAATTCAAGGGCAACTCACTCTGAATTGAATCTCATGGCATTCAGAAAGGATTGGAGGCGCTCCGGCTTGCCCCGCAATCCAACGCTAAGAAAGATTTGACACGACGACAGGCCTTCGTACTAAAATTCCGCCATGAGGAAGACAGATGCCGCCGGAGCGACACAGATACTCCAGATCGTATCCGCCTTCAGGGCGTCAAGGGTCCTCATCACCGCGTCCAGGTACCGTCTCTTCGATCTTCTGGAACGTCCCCGCAGCGCCTCCGCCGCAGCGAAGGTCCTCAGGCTCGACACGAGGGCCACGGAGATCCTCCTGGATGCCCTCGTATCCACCGGCCTCATCCGTAAAGACAGCCGGAACTACCGGAACACCGAGGCTGCGTCGTCTTTCCTCGTCACCGGCGCGCCGCTCTATTTGGGCGACATAGTGAGCCATTACGGTACGCTCTGGAAGAGGTGGTCTGATCTTGACAGCGTCGTGAAGAGCGGAAAACCCGCGACAGGCCCGTTCGACCACGACTCCTTCATCATGGGGATGCACAACCTCGCCACCATCAAGGCCCCTGATGTGCTGGCTGCCATTGATCTGACCGGCGTCAGGAAAGCCCTCGACCTCGGCGGCGGACCGGGCACTTACTCCTTAGGACTTGCGAGGAAGGGAGTCGAGGTGACCCTGTTCGATCTCCCGGAAACGATCGCTGTCGCCCGGAAGGTGGTCTCGTCAGAGGGTGTCCAGAAAGTCCGTTTCGCCGGGGGCGACTTCATGACGGACGACATCGGCAGCGGATACGACCTGGTCCTCATCAGCCAGATCCTCCATTCTTACAGCCGGAGTGACAACGTGACACTGCTCAGGAAAGCACGGAAGGCGCTCGGCAGGGGCGGCACAATCGCCATCCACGAGTTCCTGCTCAGCGAAGACCACACACAGCCGCCGCAGGGTGCATTCTTTTCAGTCAACATGCTGGTGAACACCGTCGGCGGGAGATCCTATTCACCGTCCGAGATCGGAGCGATGCTGATGAAGGCGAGGTTCACGTCGCCGAGGGAAACAGCCCTGGAGGATACGGTCCTTATCCAGGCGCAGAAGGGCCCTTGAACCGCTCTATTCATAAAACCAGCTGCCAAAGTCAGGGTGAAGGTGGCGAAAGGACATTCCGAGCGATACCTCTGCCTTTTTCCACAACCTGTTTCAGCCTGATGCGCACACACACACTGTGTGTGCAGGACGCAGGACATCATAAGTGAAATCCATCGCTTCGGAAAGGACTTGAGCCACCCCCGCCCTGTTGCTGCCTCAGACGCATGAACAATGAGGGCTAATACGGTTTATTCCGTTTCACTGGTCTGCGCCGCGCATTCAGCACCTTCAGCAACTCAAACCACATGATACTCGCAAGTCCCGCCACGACACAGAGCACGAGATCGTCCGGGTGGAGCTTCGTGAAGTGAAAGACGCCGCGCAGAAACGGCACGAAGAGGACAAGGCCGAGAAAGACCACAGTTCCACCGAGCACCCACCAGAGGGCTGAATTCTGCAAGCGTAACGTCGCAGGAATGATGCGTGTCCAGGAGCGATTGGTGAGTATGAGGCTCAGGTTCGCGACGATCAGCGTCGTGAAACTCAGCGCGCGGGCTTCCGACTCTCCCTGCCCCCTGTAGTACACAACGCTGAAGACAGCGAGGACGATCAGGAGCACGCTCGAGCCCTGGAGAAGGCTGAGCCCCACCATGCGCCTGTCGAAGAGAGGGGCGCGAGGGTCGCGCGGCGGCCTCAGCATGACGTCCTCTTCTTCTCTTTCCGCCTCGAACACTACGGAGCAGGCGGGATCGATGATGAGTTCCAGGAACAGTATGTGCACCGGCAGGAGCACGAGCGGCCACTCAAGGACGACCGGAATCAGCGACATCCCGGCAATCGGCACATGTATCGCAAATACATAGGCCATAGCCTTCTTCAGGTTGTCGTAAATCCGCCTCCCTGTCCTCACTGCCTGCACTATCGCAGAAAAGTCGTCGTCGGTGACCACAAGCGCCGAAGCCTCACGGGCCACGTCGGTCCCCCTCCCTCCCATCGCTACCCCTATGTGCGCTGCCTTGAGGGCAGGCGCGTCGTTGACTCCGTCCCCGGTCATCGCCACGACCTCGCCGTTCGCTTTCAGTGCGTTCACGATCCGGAGTTTCTGTTCAGGCACGACCCTCGCGAAGATGTTCACCGTTGTTATGCGATCCCTCAACTCGGCATCGCCGAGTTCGTCGAGTTCCAGCCCTGTGATCACCTCCCCTGACGGCAGACCGATCTGCTTCGCCACGCTCGTCGCGGTCCCGGCGTAGTCGCCTGTGATCATGACGACCCGTATGCCGGCACTGTCACACTCCCTGACTGCGTCCGCCACCCCTTCCCTCACCGGGTCGGCAAACCCAACGAGACCGAGAAACTCAAAGGGGAAATCATGCTGCTCGTGAGGCAGCCGGTCATGCCTGAAGCCTGCCTTCGCGACCCCGATGATCCGCAGCCCCTCAGCGGCCATCGAGTTGATGCACCCGGTGAGCGTGTTCATCTCAGCTTCGGCGAAATGGCAGAGATCGGCTATCGCCTCCGGTGCCCCCTTTGCAGCGATCACGATCTCCGTCCCGTCCCTCGAACGCCAGACGCGCGACATGGCGAGCATCTCCTGGGAAAGCGGGTATTCCTGCATCATTACCCAGTCATCATGGAGGTGCTCGGTACCTGACAGCGCCCCGACGCCGAGTTCCCTCAGCGCTTTCTCCATCGGGTCGAAAGGTTCGCGCTGGCTCGCAAGGACCGCAAACTCGACGACCTCGTGGATCTCTTCAGGCAGTTTCGCATGCCGAGGCCCTTCGATGTTGAAGCATGTCCCCCCTGAAAATACTTTGGCGACCCTCATCCGGTTCATGGTGAGGGTCCCCGTCTTGTCCACGCAGAGCACCGTTGCCGAACCAAGGGTCTCGATAGCGGGGATCCTCCTGGTAAGCACGCGGTGGTGAGACATGCGCCATGCGCCGAGTGCCAGGAAAATGGTGAGTATCACGGGGAATTCCTCAGGTATCATCGCCATGGCGAGGGTGATCCCGGCGAGCAGGCCGTTGAGCCAGTTGCCGCGGGTGACGCCGTACACGACGATCACGAAGATGCAGAGCAGAAGACCCGCCAATGCCAGCGCCCGGACGACCTTCCCCGTCTCCCTTCTGAGAAAGGTCTCCTCGGGCTCCAGATGGTGCAGCGCCCTGCCGATCTTGCCGATCTCGGTAGCGCTGCCGACCGCCTTCACTTCAGCGAAACCCGATCCCTTCACCACCATGGTCCCTGAGAATACGAAGGGGAGATCATCGCCTCCCGGCCGTCCCATCGCGGACAGATCATTGCAGGGCACCTTGCGCACAGGCACAGATTCGCCGGTCAGGAGCGATTCGTCGATGGAGAGATACGAGCACGATATGAGCATCGCATCGGCGGGCACACGATCGCCCTCCGACAGCACAAGTGTGTCGCCGCGTACCACTTCGCGACCGGCGATCCTCCTGGTCATACCGTCGCGGATAACGAGCGCCCGGGGGCTCGACAGGTCTCTCAGGGCTTCGAGGGCGCGCTCCGTCTTGCGCTCCTGAATGAAGGTAATGAACATGACGACAAGGACGAAGAAGAGCAGCATCAGGGCTTCGCGGAAATCGCCGAGAAGGAGGTACACGACCCCTGCAGCGATGAGAAGGAGGAACATCGGCTCCCGAGCCACCTCGAAGGCGATGACCAGGATGTTCCGTTTTCCGGAGGTGGGTAGCTCGTTGTAGCCTTCGGCCTCGAGCCTTCGGGCCGCCTCGGCTTCGGAAAGACCGTTAATGCCGTCAGGTTCCATACTCACCATGCAGACCAGACTCACTCTCCCGTCGCATCCGAAGGCGCACGCTCACTCGCGCAACCACACTATTCTACCTGACCGTCGCACAGAAGAGCAGGCAGAGCGCCTCAAAGTCTTTATGAACGCGATGAGACATGATTCAGAGTCGTGAAGGGCTCATGTCCTTGATTAGCTCTCTGTTCCTTGAGTATAGTTAAAAGAGAGAGTTGTAAAACAGGAGGTAACCCATGCCCATATACGAATACAAGTGCAGCACGTGCGGCACACATCACGAGGTCATGCAGAAATTCAGCGACCCTCTGCTCACCGAGTGTCCAGAGTGCGGCGGACCTCTCAGGAAGCTGATCTCCAACACATCCTTCGTCCTCAAGGGCAGCGGTTGGTATGCAACGGACTACGCCTCGCCCGACAGGAAGAAGGCAGCCGAGGCTGAGAAGCAGGGAGGAGACACAAAAGCCCCCGAAACGAAGTCCGACGCAAAGCCCGACGCAAAGAGCGAGACGAAGGCCGATACAAAGACCGAAGCGAAATCCGAGACGGCCGCACCGAAACAGTGACGAAGGCGCACATCCACGTACCTTTCAACAAGCTGGACGAGCACTTCGAATTCATAGCCCGCCACCGCCTCAACCTCGAGATCTACTTCGGCTCCGACTCTCTCGATGCACTCGACACCGCCACACTGGCGGGTTTGCGGGACAGGCTCGGGTACAGCCCTTCACTCTCCCTTCACGCGCCCTTCATGGACCTCTCGCCCGGCGCCGTCGACTCAAAGGTGCGCAGGGCAACAATCGAGCGTTTCAGGCATGTGCTGGACATCGCCGAAACCCTCCGTCCGAAGAGCATCGTCTTTCACTCGGGATATGAAAAGTGGAAGTATGCCCTCAAAATCGACACATGGCTCGAGAAGAGCATAGAGACATGGCAACCCCTCAACGAGCGTGCGGAATCGCTGGGAGCCAAAATCGCCATCGAGAACGTGTTCGAAGACGATCCCGAAAACCTCGCGTCCCTGATGGTCCAAATGGATTCCCCTAACTTCGGGGTCTGTTTCGACACGGGCCACTGCAATCTCTTCTCGAGAGTGCCCCTGAGCAAGTGGATGGACATGCTGGGGCCTTACCTGATCGAACTCCATCTCCATGATAACGACGGCACGGCCGATCAGCACCTGCCTCTCGGCGAGGGCACCTTTGACTTCGGTTCTCTTTTCTCCGCGGTCAAAGGCAGGAACTGCATCTACACGCTTGAGGCACACACCCCCGAGCGCGTCATGAGGAGTGCCGAGCGCCTCGACTCGATTACAGGTACCGCATCCGGTTCCTGAGGGAAAACCCCTTCAGCACCGGCTGTCCCCCCCCCTTATACTGGACCATCACCTTGTGCGACTGTCCCATGCCCTGAGGCAGGAGGAGGTTCTTGATCCTCGCCGTCTCAACAAGATCTGGGGAGTCGCCCCAGAGTTCGAGCAGCACTTCGTCAATGCCCATGGCGACAAGGAAGGTCCCTTGAGAACAGAAACCGATTGTCGTCATGCCAAGCGCCTCGCCCCATTTCTTGAGGGAGGAGAAGTTCACGTGGGCCGTGAGGTCCTGCTCTCCCACATTCGCGTAGGGATCCTCATGTACGGCATGGCGGTAGTAGGCGAGCAGCGTTCCCCTGTTCCGCTCCTCGTCGTAGTAGGAGGAAGCAGGATAGCCGTAATCGATTGTGAAGATAAACCCTTCTGAAAGCTTTGACGCCGCGTCCTCGAGCCAGTCCCTTATCCTTAGATTTACCTCCGTGCGGTATCCCTCAGGGAGCGTTATCGAGAAGTCCCTGAGGTAGTCCTTCACTTCAGGGCTGCACGGACGCTTCAGTTCGACGAACCTTGCACCGTCCGTAGACACGAATATCTCCTTCACGTCCTCCTCCATCTCGATGAGCCTCACAGGCAATGCGTCGAGCAGTTCGTTCGAGACGAGACAGCCCGAGAACCTTTCGACGTCATGGAGCGAAGACACCCACCTCACCACAGCGGAGAACTCCTCAACAAGGACTGCCTGGCGAGCCCTCATCCAGGGATTCAGTTCCACGATCACGTATGAAAGAATCCCGAATATGTCCCGCGCTCTCAGGGAGCGTAGAATGTCGCCGGCGAGATACCCCATTCCAGGCCCCATTTCCACAATGTCGAACCTGTCCGGTCTTCCCATGGCATGCCACATTTCCTCGATCTGACGGGCTATCATCATGCCGAAGACCCCGTGGAGGTGCGGGCTCGTGTAAAAGTCCCCGGATTTCCCGATAACCGACGACTCCCGGGTGTAATAGCCAAGTCCGGGATGATAGAGCGCCATCTCCATGAATGTCTCGAAATTGATAGGCCCGACTTCAGCTATTTTCGCGGCGATTTCTTCTGCAAGAGTGGGCACAACAGCGGTCAGGGTATGTCGAGCATACGGTCCAGAGCACGTTTGGCCGGGAGGCGGATATCCTCCGGCACTTTTATGACCGTGGTCATTTCGACAAGGGCCTTATGCACTGACTTGAGAGTCGTCTTCTTCATGTTCGGACAGATCATGTCACGCCTCAGTGGGTGGAATGTCTTTCCGGGACTCTCCTTTCTCAGGCGGTGCAGCAACCCCACTTCGGTGCCGATGATGAACTCACGGGCATCTGAGGACTTCGCGAACCTGAGCATTCCAGATGTGCTCGTCACATGATCGGCGAGGTCGAGCACCTCGAGCCGGCATTCGGGATGCGCTACGAACAGCGCGTCAGGATGCGTCTGCTTCGCCCTGAGCACGTCGTCACGCGTCACCCTGTCATGGACATGGCAGAAGCCGTCCCAGGCGATCACCTCTTTCTTCGTGTTTCTCTGCGCCCAGAGGGAGAGGTTCCTGTCGGGGATACAGATGACCCTTTCATCGGGAAGTGATTCTATGACCTTCACCACGTTTGCGGAGGTACAGCAGATGTCGCTCTCGGCCTTCACATCCGCTGTCGTGTTCACATAGGCGACGACAGGCACGCCCGGATACTGCGCTTTCATGTCCCTGAGGGTGAAATCGATCGGGAATATGAGTGAAGGCTGTGTCTCATACCCGGGAAAGGTCTTCCAGACCCTGCGCGGCGAGCCGACCTCTATCATGTCCGCCATCGGACAGGTCGCCTCTGTCTCGGGCAGAAGGACCGTCTTGCCGGGAGAGAGGATGGAGGCGCTCTCGGCCATGAAATGCACGCCGCAGAAGACGATCACCTCACAGGGTTTCGTTGCCGCAGTCCTTGAGAGTTCGAGCGAGTCTCCCACGAAGTCAGCGATGTCCTGCACTTCATCTCTCTGGTAGTTATGGGAGAGGATAATCGCTCTCCGCTCTTCTTTCAGGCGAAGGATTTCCTCTCTCAGAGCGTCGAGTGCGGTCATCGGGGAAAGGTGTGCAGCAGGAACACCTAGTATATACGGGAAGGGATCACGGAGAAGGCGTTGGTGAACAAAACGGTGCCGTCGTCAAGGACCACCTTTTTGATCCTCGTTGTTGCTGCCGTGGGCTCACGCTCGTAGGACCATGCCGTGCCGCCGTTCGCGCCGTATTCACCCATCACTCTCCTGACGTACTCCACTGTCTCAGGAATCGGCGGGACAGCGTTCGCCTTCTCGACCTTCCCCGGCCCTGCGTTGTAAGCCGCCAGGGCGAGGGTGAGATTGCCGTTGAAGCGCTCCAGCAGATACCTGAGGTATCTCACTCCTCCGTCGATGTTGTTCTCGGGATCGAAGACATTGCTGACGCCCAGGTCGTAGGCGGTGGCAGGCATCAGTTGCATGAGTCCCTGGGCCCCCTTCGGAGAAACCGCGCCGGGGTTCCAGTTCGATTCGGCCTTGATGACAGCCTTGACGAGGGCAGGGTCCACACTGTGCTGCTTCGCCTTCTGCTCCGCAAGTGCGACATAGGTCCCTTCTGCGGCGCGCACCCGCCCCGGCTGTCGTTTGGCCTGAGTCCGGCCGGCCTTTCTCTCCTTCACGTACACCTCGCCCCCTTTTGCCGCGGGCACATTCGTAAAGCAGACGACGCCGTCTTCCGACACATACTTCGTTATGTCCGCCTGTGAAACGTCAGCACCGACGAGTGAGACGAGCAGGATAAGGAGGGCCGCCATGCTGAAAATCTTACCACGCTCGGAACCTACAATGCAAGGCTGGCAGTCACTCTTGGGGCTTTTGTCTTGACAAAGGGTGACGGTTTCGGTTTTAATGAGAACTTTCCCACGGAAGGCGCGTAGCTCAGTGGGAGAGCGCTTCCTTGACGCGGAAGAGGTCAGGGGTTCAATCCCCCTCGCGCCTACCATTCGTTTCGTACGCGTCGATCGTCTACTCACCATCATCCTCACATTTTGCATATATTGCGCCTATTGTCTGTGACTTGCCTTACCGGCGTTCCGGCCGACCCGGTGACACCCCTATATCGATTGATTTCTTTCACAAACCGGCGGCAGAGGGACCACTGGACGTCTGCTTATTCACTTATCGGGCTGCGTATGAGCCCGCTTTAGCCCAGTTCTTGGCAGAATCGCTTCCTTGATCTCAGCAGGCCTGCTCTTCATCTTCCCGACGATCCGCTTGACCTGCTCCCTGAATCTCCTTTCCTCCTCGGACTTCGTGAACCCACAAGACGAAGATGCCCAAGGCGAGGATGACAAGAACTGGTATCTGTCAGACCTCGGCGAAGCCCGGGGTAAGCAGCATCTCTTCACAAAGCAGTCTCCCCAGAAGCTCAAGGTTAGGG
>JBLMXV010000015.1:0-26558 GCA_050257935.1 Chloroflexota bacterium | reverse complement strand
GGTCTTTGCCGTAATGACTTCACCCCGTCATGGCAACAAAGCCAAGGTACTGTAACAGTAACCGTATACCAGGTACAGGACCAGAGTGCCAAAAGCAGGACGCTGGTGGCGGTGCAGGGATTTGAACCCCGGACACAGCGGATATGAGCCGCTTGCTCTGACCAACTGAGCTACACCGCCTTGAAAGCAGTCCGTTAGTATAGCAAAGAGCGGAATTCCATGGCAAATGAGCATGTCCCGGTGAGTCATGCCCTTTGAGCCCACCTCATCCCACAGAATGGAGGGCCAGCTCACTTAAGAAATGTCTCCGTCCGTCCGAGATGAAACATGGAGCCCACAAGGCTACTCCCGACGGCACACAATTCTTACGATTCTTGTGCCGGGGACTTATCAGCCATGAGAAAGAAGATCGGTCATCTACTTCTCGAACTCGGATACGTCACCAAGGCGCAGATCGAAGAAGCTCTTGCCCTCCAGGAGACCGAGCACTCCCGGCAACTGGGGAAGATCCTTGTCCAGCTCGGCTACCTTACCAAAGAGCAGGTCTCCGAGGCCCTCTCGAAAAAGCTCAACATGCCGATCATGTCATGCGCGCACTGCGAAATAGGAGGGGATCTCAAGAACCTCGTGCCCAGGGACCTCGCCATCAAGAGACTCGTCTTCCCCGTAGAGAAGAAAGGCGACACCCTTATGCTCGCCATGGCCGACCCTCTCGACTACCGTACCATGGACGACCTCTCCTTCAGGACAAAGCTCAGGATCCAGCCGATGCTCTCTTATGAGACATCGATCACGGAGGCTATTGCGCGGAACTACGAGGAAGGTGTGAACGGATTTGAAAGCTTCACCGCCGAGGTGGGATCCGATAAGGAGATCCAATTCATCGAGGATGCAAGAAGAGAGACCGACTTCTCCCACCACAACGTGGACGATCTCTACACACAGAGCCAGGCGCCTACGGTGATACGCCTCGTTGCAACGATCATTACGGAGGCGGTGAAGGCCAGGGCGAGTGATGTCCACATCGAACCGCAGCAGAACCACATCCTCGTGAGGTTCAGGACGGACGGAGAGCTGAGGACGATCTTCAGGTACAAGAAGAACCTCCACGAGTCCGTAATATCGAGGATCAAGATCATCAGCAACCTCGACATTACCAACAGGCGCCTCCCTCAGGGCGGCAGCCTCCGCGTGTCATTCAAGAGAAAGGAGATCGACCTGAGAGTCTCGACACTCCCCGCGGTGCACGGCGAGAAGATCGTCATAAGGGTCCTCGACCAGAGTCTTGGGATCATCCCGCTGGAGGAACTCGGGTTCCCAGAGCACATCCTCGACGCCATAACGGAGATATTCAGGAGTCCCCAGGGTATGTTCCTCGTCACGGGTCCGACAGGCAGCGGCAAGACGACAACGCTGTATGCATGCATCAATCAGCTTCGTTCCGACACGCGCAACATCATCACGATCGAAGACCCCGTCGAATACAAACTCGACGGCATTACCCAGGTGCAGGTGGATGAATCCATCGGCCGCACCTTCGCCACGATTCTCAGAGAGGTGCTCAGGCAGGACCCCGACGTGATCAAGGTCGGCGAGGTCCGTGACCTCGAGACCGCGGAAATAGCCATTAGGGCGGGCCTCACAGGCCACCTCGTGCTCTCGACCCTGCACACGAACAACACATTCGCCACAGTGACGAGACTCGTTGACATCGGAATTCCCCCTTATCTCCTCGGCTCAGCCGTGAGCGGCATCCTCGCCCAGAGACTGGTCCGCAAAATCTGTTACAACTGCAAGACCGAGTCGGAGGTACCGGAACATCTACAACGCGTGGTAGAGCGATACGACCTCCCTGCTCTCAGGAAGTCATATCACGGGAGGGGGTGCCACATTTGCTACAATACCGGGTATTCGGGAAGGCTCGCCGTCTACGAATTCCTGCCTGTAACGCGCACAATCAGGAATCTCATCTCGCGCCACGCATCGGAGGACGAACTCACCTCTGCCGCGAGGGAAGAGGGTGTCGCCCTTCTCTTCGAAGACGCCTGGCACAAGGTCATCGCCGGCCTCACGACGGTGGAAGAGGTGGTTGCAAAGGTCCCCGCTTATACCATGCTGGTCAACGTGTCAGCTTCAGTATGACCCGCCTGTGCCTCGGCCCGTCGAACTCGCAGAAGTAGACAGACTGCCACGTCCCGAGAAGAAGCTTACCCTCCTCGACAATGACGAAAAGGGACGCCCCTACCACCGTCGATTTCACATGCGCGGCGGCGTTGCCCTCCATGTGGCGGTAATCTCCATCGAACGGCACGAGCCTGTTGAGGGTGGTGAGTATGTCCCGCTTCACGGAGGGATCGGCACCCTCGTTTATAGTGACGGCAGCAGTAGTATGCGGCACGTAGATGTGGCAGATCCCGTCCGTAAGGCCCGACTCCCTGACTGACTGCGAGACGGCTTCGGTTATGTCGATGAACTCAGTCCGTTCCCTGCTTCGCACATTGAGCGTCTTCAGCATGGCGTAACTCCTCATACAGGCATTTCACCGTTTTGTTCAACTGGGGATGCACCGTGTCAGGCGCGATTTCCGAGAGAGGAAGAAGCACGAAGTCCCTCAGGTGAAGCAACGGATGGGGTACCCGAAGCCCGCCGCTCTCGATCACCTGGTCCCCGTAAAACAGGATATCGAGATCGATGACTCGGGGTCCGTAGCGGGAGGTTTCCTCCCTGCCCATCTCGTGTTCGATCTCCTTGAGCACTGTGAGCAAATCGTCGGGAGAAAGGGCCGTTTCGGCCTCGACGGCCATGTTGATGAACTTCGGCTGATCTGGGACTCCCCACGGATCTGTCTCGAACTGCGAAGAAACCTTCGTTACCCTCACGCCTCTGCGTCGGAGATTCTCTACCGCCCCGGTGCACTGAGCTTCCCGGTCGCCCAGGTTCGACCCTATGCCGATATGAACCCTGTTCATGCCTGGCTACAATATCCCGCGCATCCTCTCGACAGCCTCTCGTATCCTCCCCTCAGGTTGGGTGAGAGCGAACCGTATGTATCCTTCTCCGGAAGCGCCGAAGCCGACTCCGGGTGTGCCGAGCACGCCTGCCCCCTGGAGGAGATGACTCGCGAAGCCCATCGAGTCAAAGCCCGCAGGCACCCTGGTCCAGAGATAAAACGTCGCCCTAGGCTTACTTAACTGCAGGCCAAGATCGTTCAGCCCGTCGCAGAGGGCGTCTCTTCTCTCCTCATAGGTCTTTCGTATCTCCTGGAGCGCCCCGTCGTCGGTGTGAAGCGCAACAATCGCAGCCTCCTGCACCGCCTGAAATACACCTGAATCGAGGTTCGTCTTGATCTTCCCCAGGCCGGCGATGATCTGGGCATTGCCCACTGCAAAGCCGATCCTCCAGCCGGTCATATTGTAAGTCTTTGACAAAGAGTGCATCTCGATGCTTACGTCACGCGCCCCCTCAATCTCGAGAAAACTCATCGTCTTTTGGCGATCATAATAGACCTCGGAGTAAGCGGCGTCATGACACACGATAATGTGGTTGCGCTTCGCAATAGCGACCGCCTCTTCGAAGAAGGCCGGCGGCGCCACTGCGGAGGTCGGGTTGTTCGGATAATTGAGAAACATGAGCTTTGCCTTCCGCAGAACTTCCTCAGGTATCCGGTCAAACCTGGGGAGGAAGCCGTTGTCCTCAGTGAGCGGCATGGGATACGCCTCACCTCCCGCAAAGAGTGTACCCACCGGATACACCGGATAGCCCGGGGAGGGCACAAGCACGATGTCTCCGGGATTCACGAAGGCGAGGGGAAGATGCCCAATGCCCTCTTTGGACCCGATCAGTGAGAGCACTTCCGTCTGGGCGTCGAGGGTAACGCCAAACCGCCTGCCATACCAGTCCGAGACAGCCTGCCTGTATGACAGCATCCCCTCATAGGAAGGGTACCGGTGATGCTCCGGCTTCTGCACTGCCCTCTGCATCGCTTCGACGATGTGAGCCGGGGTCGGGATGTCTGGGTCTCCGATGCTCAGGTCTATGACGTCCACGCCTCTCCGGATCGCATCCTGCTTCAGCTTGTCGATAGCCGCAAAGAGATAGGGGGGAAGGTTTCTCACCCGATCTGCCATCTCAATGTCGATCATGGTTCCTCCTCGTGATGTCGCGAAGGTGAGTGTCCGGGCTGCGTGTGCCCGCCGCGTGTTGCGCATTGCGGCGGGGCACAGCGGATATTCTATACAACTGTCGGCGGAAAGGGCAAAATGAGGAGAGTGTCGAGGGGCGGCTTGAACCCGCCGCCCCTGAACCGGTGACCTACTTCTTGGGGGCTTCTGCGGGCATCGCAGGCTCTGCCTTCTTCTCAGCCTTTGCAGGGGCGGCCTTCTTCTCCTCAGCCTTCGGGGCCGGGGCAGCCTTTGCCGCTGCTTTCTTTACGCTCTTAGCAACGTTCTTCCCATCCTTCTCGGTGTACTTGACAGTGACCTTGTCGCCGACCTTGATGTCCTTGAGCATCTTTTCGTCGGCAGAGATGGCCATTTCTGCCTTCTTGCCCTTGACAGTGACGGAATTAGCTGCCGCATCAACTGCGGTGACTTCGCCGGTCACCTGCTTCACCTTTGCGGGCTCTGCCTTCTTCTCTGCCTTCATGGGCTCGGCCGGCTTTTCGGCTGCAAAGGCCACTGCTGACATTGCAAAAACAAATAGGATTGCAACGATAAGTGCGGTAAGATTCTTCATCTGGTTTTCACCTCCTTTCTCTTACGAGTCAATTTTTCCCAACTTTTGGCATCTTGTCACAGAGCAAAGGTCGTGCCTGAGCCCAATATCGCTTGTTTTTTCATATGATCACATTCACGGTATACCCGGTGCGGACCGTCACGTCTCTTTTTCGGGAAAGACTTCCTCTTTTGAGGATGCGGCGTGTATGCCGAATTTTTCGAGGCGGTACCAGAATGTCTTGTAACTCATGCCGAGCAGGCGGGCAGCCTTGGCGACAACATTGTTCGCTTTCATCAGGGCCTTCTTTATGAGGGTCTTTTCGAGTTCCTCGAAATTGATCCCCTCGTCTGGGATCTCGATGTCAAGTGCCCCCCTCTCCTCGGGAACGCGCAGCTCAGTCTTAATGTCTTTTAGCTCGATCGTCGTGCTGTCCACCATCAGCACCGCCCGCTCGACCACCGACTCGAGATGCCTGATGTTGCCGGGCCAGTGGTATTCCATGAGCGCCTTCATGGCGCCCTCACTGATTCCCTTGATCCGCTTGCCGAACTCCTTGTTGTACTTGTCGACGAAGAGGTTCACAAGAGCCGGGATGTCCTCTTTGCGCTCCCGGAGCGGCGGCAACTCCACTGTCACCACCTTGAGTCTGTAGTACAGGTCCTCCCTGAACTTTCCTGCGCTCACCTCTTTCTCGAGCTGCTTGTTCGTTGCGGCGATGATCCTGACGTCCACCTTTATGCTGTCCTTCCCGCCAAGCCGCCGTATATCGCGGTCCTGCATCACCCTCAGGATCTTGGTCTGTGTCAGTTGCGGAAGATCACCGATTTCGTCGAGAAAGAGCGTCCCCTTGTCCGATGACTCGAAGAGGCCGATCTTCCTATGCGATGCGCCGGTGAAGGCACCCGGTTCGTACCCGAAGAGTTCGCTCTCTATGAGGGTATCGGGGATGGCGGCACAGTTGATCGCGGTGAAAGGCTCGGTGCGGCGCGGGCTGTTGTAGTGGATCGCCCTCGCGATGAGCTCCTTTCCGGTGCCGCTTTCGCCCTGTATGAGCACTGTGACCGATGTCGGGGTCACCTTGTTCACGATTTCCATCACTTCGCGCATCTTCTTCGAAGACCCCACGATGCCTTCGATCTTGAACTTCTTGAAGAGGGCATCCTGGAGCCTGAGGTTCTGCCTGAGGAGATCCATCCTCTCGACTGCTTTCCGCACGGTGAGGAGGATACCGTCCTTTTCGAGGGGTTTCGAGATATAGTCGAAGGCACCCTTCTTCATCGCTTCGACGGCAGATGAGATGGTCCCATAGGCAGTGGTGATGATCACAGAGGGCTTGATCGTCTCGTCAGGCAGATGGTCGATGAGCTGCACCCCGCTCATTCCGCCCATCTTCAGGTCGGTGATCACCACGTCCGGGTTGAGTGTGGTGATCAGTTCGAGGCCATCCTCTGCCGAGGATGCGGTGTGCACCTCATAGCCCTCGTCTTCGAGAATCGTCTTGAGGATCTCCCTCTGGCGCCGCTCATCGTCTATCACGATCATGACAGCCACGGGTCACACTCCCGCAAGCGCCGGTTCACGGTCCGGCGACTTTCGGAGCGGCAGGAAGAGCCTCACCTCGCTCCCCTCTCCCTCTACGGTAACGAACTCGACCCTCCCGCCATGCTCCTCGACAACCCGTTTCGTCATCGGGAGTCCGAGCCCGAGGCCGTCCTGCCTCGTGGAAAAGAACGGCTCGAAGATCCGCGAGAGGTTCTCCCGTGACACGCCCTTTCCGTTGTCCCTGACCGAGATGACGAACTCGTCGTTCACAAGATCCGTCCTCATCGTGATCATGCCGGGGCGCTCCGTCGCGGCTGTAGCGTGGAAGGCGTTGCCGATCACGTTGAGGATGCAGGACTTCAGAAGGTCCGGGTCCACGTCGAGCTCGAGGCTGGTGCACCTCTCGCAGGATTCTCTTTCGAGCTCTATCCGGTCAGCCTCGGCCTTCGCCCATACGAGATCGATAACGTCAGCGAGGAGCCCGTCGACGCGCACGCGCCGTTTGTTCAGCTTCATCGGTCTGCTGTAATCGAGATAATCGTTTACCAGTTTGTCGAGCCTCTGGACTTCCTGCTTGATCCCCCCGATGAGATTCGCGAACTTCTCCTGTTTCGCGGGATCCTCCGGTTTGTACTTCTCACTCATATGATCTATGCTCAGGTTGATGAAGTTCAGGGGATTCCGGATCTCATGGGCGATGTTTCTCGAAAGCTGCCCAAGCGCCGACAAATGCTCCGCCTCTCTGAGGCGCTCCTCGAGCGTGCGGCTCTCTTTCAGCTTCCGCACCATGAAGTTGAAGGTCTCGGAGAGCTCGCCGATCTCGTCCCTGCTCTTGACGGGTATGTTCTGGTTCAGATCACCTGCCGCAACTCGCTTGGAGGCGCGGACAACCTGCCTGATCGGCCGCGTGTAATGTCGCGACAGTATTACGGTGATAAGTATGCCTACGCCGAAGATGAACACCGTCGCCGCGATCCTCTCGATCGCGCTTCTCTGGAGTATCTCCGAGAAGTCGTCCTTGTTTATCTTGAGGTGCACATAGCCGTACTGCGTGTTGCCGGCGATGACCGGGAGAATGACATTGAACGCCCGCCCCTCCTCGGAGACCGGCTCGCCCAGTTCAGCCTTGATGATCAGCTCCTTCCTCTTGTGGGTGATGGCCTGTCCGACCTTTGAAGGATTGCTGCTGGCGACGATCTCGTCGGTGTTGCTGATGATCGAAATCTCGTTGATGCCCTTCGCATTGAGCTTCTCGAGGTACTTCGCAAGCCTCGCCTCATCCGTGGCCGCATGGCCTGTCACCTCCTCGACGCCGATCTGGATCGCCTTGGTAAGTTCGCTCGCCTGACGCTCCATCTCCAGGAGCAGACGCTTCTCTGATCGGGTGTAGAAGAACATGAGAATCGCCACGAGGATGAAGCTCAGAAAAAGCATCATGAGGATGAGCTTCATGTTCAGGGAGAGGTTGAACGACAGCCTCTTCAGCATGCTTAAATAGTAGCACAGACGCTCTACTTAATTCGCACGCCAGACCGTATGAGTCAGGGTGGAGGTGGCGAAAGGACATTCCGGGCGATACCGCAGCTGTGGCGTAGCAGTGTCCTCAATGCCTGTCCGGAAACGGCCGCTGTGCTTGAATTTATTTATGTTTGATACTACTATAACTGTCGTGCTCCTCGAGAGGCTCTCCCGTGTCTACAAGCGGATGTTTCACGCAGCGATGCGTGCCGGAAGGAGTCCTGACGAGGTGAGACTCGTCGCGGTAACAAAGACGGTGGGCACGCAGACAATCAGAGAGGCCATCGAGGCTGGGGTTCGGCTGCTCGGAGAAAGCAGGGTGCAGGAGGCCAGCAAGAAGATCGCCAGTGAGGAACTCCAGCTGCTAGGGGCCGATCTGGAATGGCATCTCATAGGGCACCTGCAACGGAACAAGGCGAGAAGCGCCGTCAAACTATTCACCGTGATCCATACACTCGATTCGATCCCCCTCGCAGAAGAGCTTGAAGCCCGGGCGGCTGAGGCGGGAAAGACGCAGCGCGTGCTCGTGCAGGTTAACATTTCCGAGGAGACCGCCAAGCACGGGATCGCCCGTTCGAAAGTTGAGCCGCTGCTCGAAAAGACCGCGGCCCTGCCCCACCTGTCGCTTGAGGGCCTCATGGGCATGCCTCCCTATTTCGAAGAGCCGGAAGACGCAAGGCCTTACTTCGCGCGACTGCGGGATATCAAGGAAGAGCTCGCCCAGAGGGGGTTTTCTCTCGCGGAGCTCTCGATGGGCATGTCTCACGACTTTGAGGTTGCGATAGAAGAAGGGGCGACGCTCGTGCGCATCGGCACGGCACTGTTCGCAGAAAGGAGCGAGTGAGATGATCGGGTTCATCGGCGGTGGTAACATGGCGGAAGCACTCATCCAGGGCATAACCTCAAAGGGCACGCGCGACGTCCTGGTATCGGAGCCGCGAGAAGAGAGGAGGCGCCACCTCGAAAGCAGGTACGGCGTCCGCAGCACGGTATCCAACAAAGAGGTAGTTTCTTCATGTGAATTGATCGTGCTCGCCGTGAAGCCCCAGAACATGGCTGATGTACTTCAGGAAATCGGGGGTGCGGTGAGCGACGATCACACTGTCGTGTCAATCGCCGCCGGCATCTCCCTTTCGTATCTCAAGGAAAGGCTCAGGACTCCACGGCTGGTCAGGGTCATGCCCAATACGCCCGCGCTGGTGCAGGAAGGAATGTCGGTCATGTCGCTCTGCGAGTGTCTCCCTGACCGCCACATCGCGCCGGTCAGGGAGATGCTGATGTCTGTAGGCAAGGTGATCACCCTGCCCGAGAAGTACATGGACGCCGTCACCGCCCTCTCAGGGAGCGGTCCTGCCTTCATCGCCCTCTTCGTGGAGGCGATGAGAGACAGCGGCGCTGCGATGGCACTGACGGTAGAGCAGGCAACGGAGCTCGCGATACAGACCCTTATCGGCACAGCGAAGTTGCTGGACAGCGGCATGACTCCTGAGCACCTCCGTGAGATGGTCACCTCCCCTGGTGGCACGACCGCTGCGGGACTCAGGGTATTTGAGGAGGGCGGTCTCAGGAGTCTCGTGACTTCCGCGCTCCTGGCCGCCAGGAAGAGAGCGGAAGAACTCGGAAAGGAAAAATGATGTTCGTCTTCGGAAATCTCATCGGCGCCATTGCGTTCATTCTCGACTGGGCACTCGAGGTCTACATGTGGGTTGTGATCATCTCCGCCCTTCTCAGCTGGGTCAATCCCGATCCGTACAACCCGATCGTCAGATTTCTCCATTCGATCACCGAACCGGTGCTGAGGCCTGTGAGGAGGCTGATCGGCTACCGGCTGGGGCCGATCGACATCTCTCCACTGATAGTCATTCTCGTAATCGTCTTCCTGCAGAGGTTTGTCGTGAGATCGCTCTTCGAGTTAGCCTTCAAGATGAAAGGGGGGGCATCACTATGAGAATTACGCCGCTGGACATCCAACAGAAACAGTTTCCGGTGAAATTCAGGGGGTTCGATGTCGACGAGGTTTACTCCTTCCTCGAGCTCCTCAGAGAGGAGCTCGAGGAGATTTTGAGGGAGAATGCCTCAATCAAGGAGCAGCTGAGCAGGGCCGACACCCAGCTCAAGGACTATCAGCACATCGAGTCAAATCTGAGGGAGACCCTCGTCACCGCCCAGCAGATGGTCGAAGAGTACAAGTCCAACAGCCGGAAAGAGGCGGAACTCATCATCCGCGAGGCGGAACTCAGAGCAGACAGCATAATTCAGGAAGCCCAGGAAAAAGTGGTGAAGATCCACGAGGACATCGTAGACCTCAAGGGCATCAGGCGCCACTTCAAGGAGGAGGTAAAACGTCTCATTGAGAGCCACCTCAGAATGCTCGACTTCGACAGGGAGCGCGAGGGCGAGGAGTCCGGTGAAGCATAGCGCTCTCAAGGGCATGGAGGACATCCTGCCCCCTGAGGTTGCAGTGTGGCAGCACGTCGAATCGGCCGCGAGGGAGATCTTCGGCAGATACGGCTATCAGGAGATGAAGCTTCCCGTCCTCGAGTCTACCGATCTCTTCATCAGGAGCATCGGAGAAACCACCGACATCGTCGAGAAGGAGATGTACACCTTCACCGATAAGGGCGGTCGGAGCGTCACGCTGAGACCAGAGGGTACCGCCTCCGCCGTGCGCTGCTACATCGAGAATAACCTCTACACCCTGCCCGCGCCTCAGAAGTACTACTATTCCGGGCCCATGTTCAGGTACGAGCGTCCCCAGAAAGGACGGTTCCGGCAGTTCTACCAGACAGGCGTGGAGGCCCTCGGCAACCCCGGTCCCATGATCGATGCCGAGATCATAGCCATGCTGGCGAATGTCCTGCGGGCCATCGGTCTGCAAGACGTCTCCGTCGAGCTGAACTCCATCGGGTGCGAGGAATGCAGACCCGCCTACCGCCAGGCCCTGCTGGAATTCTTCTCCGGAAGCCTGACTGACTTCTGCCCGGACTGTCAGCGGCGGTACGGAACGAACCCGCTCCGCATCCTCGATTGCAAAGTTGAGCGATGCATTGACCTGAGGCAAGGAGCACCCTTGGTGGTCGACTCCCTCTGCGCTCACTGCAGGCAACATTTCGACGAGGTGCGCGACTACCTCGAATTGCTCCAGGTCAGCTACGTGCTCAACCCCAACCTCGTGAGGGGCCTCGACTATTACACGCGGACAACCTTTGAGGTAACGAGCCTGCACCTCGGCGCTCAAAAGGCAGTCGCTGCAGGCGGCCGGTACGACAGGCTTGTAGAGGAGTTCGGGGGCCCGCCCACCCCGGCAATCGGCTTCGCCATGGGCATGGAACGTATCGTCACCCTCCTCAGGGACCTCGCCCCTGCAGAACCGCTCAGGCCGAAAGTCTTCATCGCGACACTCGGAAGTGCAGCGGAAAAGGCTGCCTGCAGGCTGGCCGAGACTCTTCGTGCAGGCGGTTTCTGGGTCGAACCCAACTACGGCGGCGCATCACTCAAGAGTCAGCTCAGGAAGGCCGACAGGCTCGGAGCCGAGTACGCCATCATCATCGGGGAGGACGAGCTCTCCGCCGGAAAGATCAAGTGGAAGAACCTGTCAAAAGGCACACAGGGAGAGGCACCCGCGGGAGAAGCCCTTTCTGTCATAGAGGCTGCGATCATTCCGTGAGCGGTTAAAGACCACGGCGAAGATGCAGAGAACATCGGTCATAATCTGTATTTGTGTGATGGTGGTCCTCCTGACCGGCTGTGGCAATGTGAAGGAGCAGAAATTCACAAAAGACAATCAAGCAGAGATCATGGAAAAAGTCAGGAAAAGCCGGGAAGTCACGGTGGAGGAAGCCGGATTGCTCGTAGGTGCAATGACGCGCATGGCCCGGCAGGGCCAGAGCCTGGAAGGCAGGACGGTGGGTGAACTGATAGAGGAACAGCGCAGTTTCGCTCCAAAGATGGACGCGAAAGAGAAGGAGACATCGATGAAGACCAAAGAACCCACCGGTCACGTTGACAGCACAGGCGAAACACTCCTGAAAGAGTACGACGCAATGAAGAGTTCCACACGCCCGTCCGTCATTCCTTCTCCCGTGATGACACATCCCTGACCCTTATACCATGAGCCGGGAGACGACCCTTTTCCGGCATCTTCGCCCTGCTCCATACCACGTTCTTTATTCAACGCCAAGGTTCAGGTGATGACCGGGGCCCTGACGCCAGTACTGCCTGGTAGACCCCGTTCACCTTCTCGAAGATTCCCCGCCAGTTCATCCCTTCGATGCAGCCGAGCACGTCGTCCTGCCAGTCCGGCGACTCGCAGAGGCAGCGTCGAAGTTGCCGGCTTATCGCAGCAGCGAGATTGGCCGTGAATGCCGGAAGGTCCTCAGGTTCAGGCGTATCAGGCCCCCTGAGACGAGGCAAGGGAACACGTTCGACGACGCCGAGTGTGTCGAGGTCTTCGGGAAGCCAGCTATCCATGCCGGGAAGATCGGTGACCACTACGCGGCACGCGCAGGCCAGCGATTCGAGCACGACAAGGGGAAGTCCTTCGTAGAAGGAGGGGAGGACAAAAAGATCGGCCTCCTTAAGGACCCCCGCAAGTCTTTCCTGAGACATCGCCCCGAGCAAAGCGACCCGTTCTCCCTGTGAGGCCGCCTTTCCCCGGATCATGTCCCTCTCTTCACCGGCGGCTGCACCAACCAGGAACAGACGAACATTCCTGCCCTCCGGCGGTTCCACGTGCTCCATCGCTTCTATCAGCCACGGAACACCCTTTGCCCTGCTCAGCTTGCCGACGTAGACGATCGTGAGGAAATCCTTTCTTTCAGCCGGGCAGTAAGACGAACCGGGCGGGCAGAAGATGTCCTCCCTGTACCCGGCGCCGATGACCTCGATGGCGCCGGGATCCATCGCATACAGATCTGCGATTCTCTGCCTGTGTTCGTGATGGAGGGCCATTACCCGGTCAACTCCGGAACACGCCGGGGTGACGAACGGCGCGAGCTCGGGTACCAGATGGAGCTGCCTCAGTTCGGTTCCGTGACAGGTCGTCACTATCGGCACGTCGGGAAAGAGCAGACGGGTCAGGGCGGAAACGAGCCAGAGGTGGTGAGTGTGGATCACGTCAGGCCTGAATGTCTGCGTTGCCCCGGTCAGCACATCCCGGAACGCCTCGAGGTAAAGGTCGAGCATCTCCGGAGTGAACTGCGAGAAGCGGGTGCTCTCGTAAGGCATTACGTCGCTCATCCCCGCGACAGGGAACGGCAGCGAAGGAGTGCCGAACCGAACCGGAAAGGTATCCGATTCCGCGATCGGGGAGATGTCAGGCAGGGAGGCTTCGGCGGGGATCCCGATGACCGCCCGCTGCAGATAGCCTGCAGCTGCGCCGTGCTTCACAATCGCCTGGAGGTATATGCCGCTTCCCGTCTTGCCGGGCTGCTGGGACAGGACGTGCAGCACCCGAGGGGGGCTCCCTTCGCCGGGCCGCCGTCGTTCAGCAAGTCCGCCCTCACGGTAATGCGAGAGCCGCCATGCGAGAGATCCCTCGGCAGGCCACGCACCGGTCACATCGAGACGGCCCGTGTCACACGCCACGCAGGGCTGACTCCCTTCGGTTTGCGGCTGCTTGCGTCAGTCCTCCACTGACACTCACCACTGACACCTTTTTGCGCGAGCCGCCCCTAGCGCTGCTGTGAACGTAACAATAATCTTGGCTACGTGCCCATCTCCCAGCTTCTGAGGTACTTCTTCTGCTCCGGGGTGAGGGTGTCGATCTTTATCCCCATTGCCCTCAGCTTGAGCCGCGCGATCTCTTTGTCGATCTGCTCCGGCACCTTGTAGACCTTCTTCTCCAGTTTCCTGCTGTTCTTGACGATGTACTCCACCGACAGCGCCTGGTTGGCAAAACTCATATCCATCACGGCCGACGGGTGACCTTCAGCAGCGGCGAGATTGATGAGCCTCCCCTCTCCGAGCAGGTAGATCCTCTTGCCGCTTTTCAGCGTGTACTCCTCCACGTATTCCCTAATCTGCCGCTTCGCCTTCGACATCCGGTCAAGGGCATCAATGTCCACCTCTACATTGAAGTGGCCGGTGTTGCAGACGATTGCACCGTCCTTCATGGCGCGGAAGCACTCCTTGGAGATGACATGAATATCGCCGGTGGCGGTGATGAATATGTCTCCGATCTTCGATGCCGCGAGAACAGGCATGACCTCGTAACCGTCGAGGGTCGCCTCGAGCGCCCTCAGGGGATCGATTTCCGTGATTATCACTCTCGCGCCGAGCCCCTTAGCCCTCATGGCAACTCCCCGTGCACACCAGCCGTACCCCGAGATCACCACGACCGAGCCTGCGATGAGACGATTGGTCGCCCTCATCACACCGTCGATCGTGCTTTGTCCGGTACCGTACCGATTGTCAAAGAGATACTTGGTGTAGGCGTCGTTTACGGCCACGATCGGGTATTGCAGCGCGCCGTCCTGTGCCATCGCCCTCAGGCGGATCACGCCTGTGGTGGTTTCTTCCGTACCGCCGATAACGTTCGGCAGGAGGGCCCTGCTTTCCTTATGGATGGTCGAGACAAGGTCCGCGCCGTCGTCAAGAGTCATCTGCGGCCTGATGCTGAGGGCGTCTTTGATGTGGCGGTAATATGTCTTACGGTCTTCTCCCTTTATCGCGAAGACCGAGATGCCGAGGTCCTTCACCAGCGACGCTGCGGCGTCATCCTGGGTGCTCAGGGGGTTGGAGGCGCAGAGAGCGAGTTCGGCACCGCCGGCCTTAAGGGTCTCCATGAGTGTTGCCGTCTCCGTGGTCACGTGCAGGCAGGCGGCAATCCGGGCCCCCTTGAGAGGCTTTTCCTTCCTGAATCTCTCGGCAATGCTTTTCAGCACAGGCATTTCCTGGGCGGCCCATTCGATGCGCAGCCTGCCCTTTTTTGCGAGGCTTATGTCCTTGACGTCATTCTTGACCAACGTTTCCTCCTCTGTAAGTGTCAGTGAATAGTGCCGGTGCCACGACAATGATCAGCGGTTTCAGTGAGTGGTTCAGCGGGCAATGTCAACGGGAGTGATAGTTCCATCTTGGACACGAGTAATAGCCATAGACGTTGCTGCACATTATCATTGCTGACGCTTGTCACCGACACCGTCCTCATATTACAGGCCGGCCTCTTTCTTGAGCGTTTCGGCCTTGTCCGTCTTTTCCCAGGTGAAGTCCTCGTCATTCCGGCCGAAGTGCCCATAGGCAGCCGTCTTCCTGAAGATCGCCCTCCTGAGGTTCAGGCTCTCGATGATCCCCTTCGGAGTCAGATTGAAATTCTTCCTGATCAACGTAATGGTCTTCTCGTCCGAGACCTTCCCTGAGCCGAATGTATCGACAAAAATCGACACCGGCTCAGGAATGCCGATTGCGTAAGCGATCTGCACCTCGATCCTGTCGGCGATGCCGGCGGCGACAAGGTTCTTCGCGATGTACCTCGCCATGTAAGACCCTGAGCGGTCCACCTTCGTCGGGTCTTTCCCCGAGAAACATCCGCCTCCGTGGCTCCCGACTCCGCCGTAGGTATCGACGATGATCTTCCTGCCGGTGAGTCCCGTGTCGCCCATCGGGCCGCCTACCACGAACCGCCCGGTAGGATTTATGTGGTACGTAATGCGTTCCTCATCGAGGAGTTCCGGGGGGATAACCGGCTTAACCACCTTCTCGATCACATCCTCTCGCATCTCCTTGAGGGTGATGTCCGGGCTGTGCTGAGATGAGATCACGACGGTGTCCACCCTCGCCGGTTTGCCGTTCCGGTACTCCACCGTCACCTGAGATTTTCCATCGGGCCTCAGGTAGCTGAGAATGTCCTTCTTCCGCGCCTCGGTGAGCCTCATGGCGAGCTTGTGGGCGAGCATGATGGGCAAAGGCATGAGCTCTGGTGTCTCATTGCAGGCAAAACCGAACATGAGCCCCTGGTCACCCGCCCCGCCGGGATCCACACCCATGGCGATGTCCGGCGACTGCTCGTGGATGGAGGTGACGACGGCGCATGTCTCGTAGTCAAACCCGTACTTGGCCCTCGTGTACCCGATGTCCTTTATCGTTTCCCGGACTATCGAGGGGATATCGACATAGCATGTCGTAGTGATCTCGCCTGCCACAAAGGCGAGACCGGTTGTCACAAGAGTCTCACAGGCTACCCTCGAAGTCCGATCCTGGCCGATTATCGCATCGAGTATCGCATCAGAGATCTGATCGGCGATTTTGTCAGGATGGCCCTCCGTTACCGACTCGGAACTGAAGTAGTAGTTCTTTCCGCCTCCCATTACTTTCCTCCGTGTGTAGTGCGTATGATAATAACGCTGTATCCGAGGTTCATGAGATCCTGATGAGTTCCTCCGCAATCTGAACTTCGTTCAGTGCGGCTCCCTTCCTCAGGTTGTCCGTGACGATCCAGAGATTAAGTCCGTTGTCGACTGACTCGTCCTCCCGTATCCTGCCCACATACACCTCGTCATCCCCTGCGTTGCCGAGGGGATGCGGATAGAGGTTCTTCTCTGGTGCGTCAAATATGACTATACCCGGGGCCGCAGCGAGAAGAGCCCTTGCCTCATTCGCCGTCAGTTTGTCCTCGGTCTCGACATTGACCGACGCGCAATGTCCCCGGAATACCGGCACCCGCACCGCGGTGGCGGTAACCCTGATCGCGCCGTCGCCCATAATCTTCCGCGTCCCGTGCACCAGACTCATCTCTTCACTCGTGTAGCCGTTGTCCAGGAACGCATCAACGTGGGGCAGCACGTCGAATGCTATCTGGTATGGGTAAACATTCGTACCGACCTCTCTGAAATTCAGAAGGTCCGTCGTCTGACGGAGCAACTCGTCCATGCCCTTCTTGCCCGTGCCGGAGACGGACTGCAGGGTCGTCACTACGATCCTTCTGATCCTGGTGGCATCGTGTATGGACTTCAGGACCATGACCGTCAGTATCGTGGAACTGGTTGGGTTCGCAATAATGCCCCTGTGGCGCTGCAGGTCGCGTGCGTTCACCTCCGGGACGACGAGGGGGACATTTGGGTCCATCCTCCATTCGTTTGAGTTGTCCACGACCACACACCCGGAACGCACCGCAACCGGTGCCCACCTCCTGGATATCTCCTCTCCCGCGGAAAAGAGGGCGATGTCCGTCTGCTTGAAAGAATCCTCGTCGAGTACCTCGACAGGCATCCCGCTCCCCTCGAACTCCAGGATCGTGCCTGCAGACCGCTCGGAAGCGAAGAACCTGATGCGTTCCACGGGAAAGGCCCTCTGCTCGAGCACCTCGATCACCTCGTTGCCGACAGCGCCCGTGGCACCTACGACAGCAACCGAGTACCGATCCTTCTTCCCGAGCATGGACCGCGATTCCTACTTCTCCGCAAGGATGCGCAGCATGCGCCGGAGCGGCTCGGCAGCGCCCCACAGGAGCTGATCGCCGCAGGTAAAGGCTGCGAGGAAACGGGGCCCCATATTCATCTTGCGCAGGCGGCCGACAGGCACCGCAAGGGTCCCGGTCACCGCGGCGGGAGTGAGTTCGCGCGTGGTGATCTCACGCTCGTTGGGAACCACCTTCACCCACCGGTTGTGCTCGGCGATAATCCCCTGTATCTCGTTCAAGGACACGTCTCTCGTGAGCTTGACCGTGAGCCCCTGACTGTGGCACCGCATGGCGCCGATCCGGACACAGATCCCGTCGATAGGGATAGGATTCGACTCCCTGCCGAGGATCTTGTTCGTCTCGGCCTGACCCTTCCACTCTTCCCGGCTCTGACCGCTGTCGAGCTGCCTGTCGATCCAGGGTATCAACGAGCCTGCAAGGGGTACACCGAAGTGCGCCGTGGGGAATCTCTCGTCGCGCAAGATGCCCGCCACCTCACGGTCGATGTCGAGGATCGCCGATGCAGGGTCCTCGAGGAACTCTTTCGCAACGCGGTGCACCTCGCCCATCTGCCAGAGAAGTTCGCGCATGTTGTTGGCACCGGCGCCCGAAGCGGCCTGGTAGGTCATGGCGCTCATCCACTCAACCAATCCCTGCTCATAGAGTCCGCCCAATGCCATAAGCATCAGCGAAACCGTGCAGTTGCCGCCCACGTAGTTCCTGATTCCCTTGGCAAGACCGCCCTCGATCACCTTGAGGTTCACTGGATCGAGGATGATCACTGCGTCCTTCTCCATCCGCAGCGTCGACGCCGCGTCGATCCAGTACCCCTTCCATCCGGAAGCCCGAAGCTTTGGAAAGACCTCAGAGGTATAATCCCCACCCTGGCACGAGACGATAACCTCCATCGCCTTGAGTTCGTCCGTATCCTTTGCGTCCTTCAGGGGCGGCACGTCCCTGCCGATTGAAGGCCCCTTGCCGCCTATGTTGGAGGTGGTGAAAAACAACGCATCAACAAGATCGAAGTCCTGCTCCTCTCGCATGCGGTTCATGAGCACCGAGCCTACCATGCCCCGCCATCCGACGAAACCAACTCGCATCATTACCTTTACTCCTGAACGTGTTGCCTCGAAATCCTCAGATCATCCCCGCCACCAGGTCGCCGACCTCGGTGGTGGTGTAGCCCATCTGGCCTGCGGCCAGGCTCTTCAGGTGCTTACCTGTGACCTCCATGACCGCCTTCTCAATCGTTGCCGCCGCGTCGGCCTCACCGAGGTGATCGAGCATCATGGCCCCGGCACAGATCGCTGCGAGGGGATTGATCATGTTCTTGCCCTGATACTTGGGGGCCGATCCGCCGATGGGCTCGAACATGGAGGTGCCGTGGGGATTGATGTTGCCGCCCGCGGCAATTCCCATGCCTCCCTGAATCATCGCGCCGAGATCAGTGATTATGTCGCCGAACATGTTGTCCGTCACAATGACATCGAACCACTCGGGGTTCTTCACGAACCACATGGTAATCGCGTCCACGTGCGCATAGTCAGTCGTGATGTCGGGATAATCCTTCGCCACCTCGTTGAACGTCCGCTCCCAGAGATCGAAGGCATAGGTGAGAACATTCGTCTTGCCGCAAAGCGTCAGCTTGTGAGCCTTGCCTCTTTTCCTGCAATAGTCAAAGGCGAACCTGATGCAGCGTTCAACACCTTTTCTCGTATTGATGGACTCCTGGACCGCCACCTCATCGGCCGTCCCCTTCTTGAGGACCCCGCCTGCGCCTGCATAGAGTCCCTCGGTGTTCTCCCTCACGACCACGAAGTCGATGTGCTCAGGTGCCTTGTCCTTCAGGGGACAGTCGACCCCAGGGTACAGTTTCACCGGCCTGAGGTTCACATACTGGTCAAGCTCGAACCTGAGCCTCAGGAGGATGCCCTTCTCGAGAATGCCGGCCTTCACGCCGGGATGTCCGATCGCGCCGAGGTAGACGGCACGATGGCCGCGCAGATCATCAACCGCGCGGGCAGGGAGGGTCTCACCTGTCTTCAGGTACCGCTCCCCGCCGAAATCATAGTATGTAAGGTCGAGGGAAAATCCGAACCTCCGTGAAGCAGCGTTCAGGGCCTTTACCCCCTCGGCGATCACTTCCGGTCCTGTCCCGTCTCCCGGTACCACTGCAATGCTGTAGTTTCTGCTCATCTGGCAGCTCCTTGTGCGAGTCGCTTTTTCGTCCACTCGATCAACCCGCCTGCGGCAATGAGCTCCTGCATGAACGGCGGTATTGGCTTCGCCCGGTACTCCTCGCCCGTTGTGATGTTACGTATAACGCCGCTGTCGGGTTCGATCTCGATGGCGTCCCCTTCCCTGATCTTATCCGCCGCCTCAGGGGATTCGAAAATGGCAAGGCCGATGTTGAACGCATTGCGGTAGAAGATCCGGGCGAAGCTCTTCGCAACCACCGCCTGTATGCCTGCAGCCTTTATCGCGATCGGGGCATGTTCCCTCGAGGAGCCGCATCCGAAGTTCCTGCCTGCAACGAGGAAGTCGCCTTCCCGTACCTTGCGCGGAAAGTCCCTGTCTGCGTCCTCCATGACGTGGCGTGCGAGTTCCTGAGGGTCAGAAGTATTGAGGTAACGCGCAGGTATGATGGCGTCGGTGTCAACGTCGTCACCGAAACGCCAGGCCTTGCCCCTAGTCGCCATTGGGTCCTCCTCAAGAGCGGGCTACATTGCGGAATGTCGCCGCTCACTGACTATAATAATAAACTTGATATTATAATCCTATAGCCCAAGAATTTCCATGAAAAAAGTAATCGTGCTCCTCGGCCCTACGGGCGTCGGCAAGACGTCGGTCTCGCTCCTCATTGCCAAGGCCCTTGACACAGAGATCATCAGCGCCGACTCCATGCAGATATACCGACACATGGATGTCGGCACCGCAAAGCCTTCTCACGGAGAGAGACGGGCCGTCACTCACCACATGATCGACATAGTCGATCCGTGGGATTTTTACAGTACCGGCGAATATGTAAAACACGTGGCGCCCATCATTGACGGTCTGCACCGTCGTGGCAGAGTCCCCCTCGTGGTCGGTGGCACAGGCCTCTATATCAAAGCCATGACGAGAGGCATCTTCGTAGGCCCCTCTGCAGACTGGGAACTGAGGACAGAGCTTCTCCGACGGAAATCAGAGGGGGAAGACCTGCATGACACCCTCCGCGTCCTCGATCAGGCGGCTGCGTCAAAGATAATGCCTTCAGACACCCGTAGGATTGTGAGGGCGCTGGAGGTCTGCCTCAGGAGCCATCAGACTATATCAGAGCTCCACCTCTCGCTCACTCGCGCCCTGCCGTATGATTTCGTCAAGATCGGCATCACCCGCGACAGGGGAGAGCTTTACCGGTTGATTGAAGAGAGGGTTGACGCCATGATGGCAACGGGACTCCTCGAAGAGGTCAGAGGGGTGATGTCTCTCATCGCCGAGCGCGGGGGTTCACAACCTGTCACGGCTTTCCCGTCCATGCAGGCCATCGGCTACAAGGAACTCATGCTGCATCTCACAGGCGAGGTCAACCTGCAGGAGGCGATCCGGCTCGTGAAGAAGCGCTCGAGGAATTACGCCAAGCGCCAATTCACCTGGTTCAGGAAGGAAGCAGGGATCAGGTGGGTCGATGCGACCGGAGTCTTCGGTCCTGAGGCGATCTTCGCAAAGGCGCAGGAAGCATATGCCTCGGTATCAGAAAATGCTGCCACCTCCTGACGCCCCGATTCCGCTCACCCAACTCAATGCCCGCGCTGAAGAGGGGCCGCCGTGGAGCATTGCAGGGTCTCGTCACTCTCGCGGATCTCTTCGATCCTCAGTAACACAACATCGCCAGCCTTTTCCGTGGAGATAAAGAAGTGCAGTTTCTGCTGAACCGCTCCCTTCTCCTGATTGAGGTATGCGGGGATTCTGGAGAAAGTGTCTCCCGTGGCTATTGTCGCCATTACCGTTCTTCTTATCGCGCATCCCGAGCAATGTACGGTGTTGCCGCATCCCTCGGGCTGCCTCGCGTAGGCACATTCGAATACAAGCCCCCCCGGGTATCCCCGAATTGCGGGGAGATCCTTTCCCAGCAGGATGCGTGCCCTGCGGTTGGCGGTAGCGACCATCCCGTCTGACCCCACGACAAGTATCGGCGCCGGCAGGCTGTCGAGATACGTGTCCAGCTCAACGCCCGCCCGGCGCATGAGATCATTGCAGCAGCGACGGCATATGCCGTGAGTGATGACGCTGTCGGCGTCCGGTTCGCTTCCGTGCGTGCCGAGTTCGGTGTTACACCATGCACAGATCCTCTTCATGTTCCCCCTTTTCGTCGCGAACATTATACACAATCTGCAGCCTGGGGAGGACGGCCTGCCGTGTCCTGCGAGAACAGCGCGTGTCCACGCCTCACAAAAAAGCCGCAAATTCATTGACATGAGCGCGCTGTCCCATGCAGTATACCACTATGCGCGCACTGCTGATATTTACCGCCCCATACCTCCAGGAGAAGAACCTTGCCTGAGGTGCGAATCGGCTGCAGCGGCTTCAACTATAAACACTGGAAGGGCCCTTTCTACCCGGAAGACCTCCCTGCGCGGATGTGGTTTGCTTACTACTGCCGTTTTCTCACGACTGTGGAGCTGAACGTGACCTTCTACAGGCTCCCCAAAGCAAGCACCTACGACAAATGGTATCGCGAGACGCCGGACGGTTTCGCATTCGTGCTCAAGGGCAGCCGCTTCATCACCCATATCAGGCGTCTGCGCGATCCGAAGGAACCGCTCGCCCTTTTCTTCGAAGGGGCAACGTCTCTCAGAGACAAGCTGCGCGTCGTCTTGTGGCAGTTACCCCCGAGCTTCGCGATTGATCTGCCCAGGCTGAAGTCCTTCCTCAGAGAGCTTAAGAAGCACCGCATCAGGAACACTCTCGAGTTCCGGCACGAGAGCTGGATCAGAGACGAGGTCGTTGATCTGTGCCTGGAGCATAACGTCAGCCTCTGCATGGCCGACTGGCCGCCCTTTCTGAACGATCTCCCTGTGACAGCCGATTTTGTCTACAGGAGATTTCACGGCGAGGGCGGCAATTACGCCACGGACTATTCGGGTCAGTTTCTCAGGAGCGAAGCGGACAGAATCGGGCACCTACTGGGGCTGGGAAAAGATGTCTACGTGTATTTCAACAACGATGCGTTCGGGTTTGCACCCAAGAATGCCCGGGAGTTGTTAGCGATGGTCAAGTGACCCAGCCGGGCAAATGGTAGCATGGACATTCCGCACGAGAGATGGTACGAGGCTATACGCTGCAGGAGGTCCCGCCGGCGCTATCTCCGCCGCACCATTCCGCCCGACTTGCTACAACGGCTGAAGGCTCTCTGTGAAGACTTCCGGCCCTTTGACGGGGCGAGGGCAGAGCTTGTGGAAAGCATCCCGGATGATGTGCTCAAGGGAATCGTCGGGAACTATGGAAAAATCAAGGGAGCCCGGGCCTTCGTCGCGTTCGTGGGTGACATGAACAATCCCCACGTGCAGGAACGCGTCGGCTACACGGGGGAAGGAATCGTTCTGGAGGCTACCTCCCTCGGTTTGGGCACCTGTTGGGTCGGCGGCTTTTACAGGCCTGAAGTCGCCGCATCCTACGCAGCCTCAGCGGCACATGAGAAGGTCCTCGCCGTGACGCCCCTGGGTTACACAAGTGAGGCGTGGTCGTTCGAGGAGAAGGCCATGTCCGGGTTCGGCGCGTCGCACAGGAGAAAAAATATCACCGAATTGACTTCAGGAACGGATCAAAAGGAGTGGCCCCGCTGGGTGACGGAAGCGCTGGAAGCGGCGCGGCAGGCACCCTCAGCGGTCAACCGCCAGCCCTGGAGGTTCCGTGTCGGGCCGGGCAGCATCACGGTGTCTGTCGACAATCTCAACGACAGTTACCGCATATCAAAGCGGCTCGACTGCGGCATCGCCATGCTACACATCGAGATAGCCTCACGCAGGAGCGGTGTCACAGGCGCATGGGAGTTTCTGGATCCTCCTGACGTGGCGAGATGGAGAATCCCTGACGAGAAATGAAGAACCAGGAAATCGCACGAAAGTTTAGTGAAATAGCGGATTACCTCGAGTTGAAGGGGGACAACCCTTTCCGGATCAGGGCATACCGGCGGGCCGCCCTGAACATCGAGGGCCTCACCAAGAGCGTCGAGGATCTCTCGAAGGAGGAGTTGATCAAGATCCCAGGGATCGGGCAGGACCTCGCGAATAAGATCGAAGAATATTTCACGACCGGAAAGATCGAGACCCATGAAGAATTGAAAAGGGAGATCCCCGAGGGTCTGCTCGTGATAGAGTCCGTACCGGGCGTCGGTCCGAAGACCGCAAAGCTCCTTTACGAAAAGCTCGGCGTCAAGACGCTCGATGACCTCGAAAAGCACGCGACGGAGCACAAACTTGCCGGGCTTCCCGGCATCAAGGAAAAGACTGAGGACAACATCCTCAAGGGCATTCGCATGCTGAAGAGAGGAAAAGAGCGTCAGCCCCTCGGCCGGGTACTTCCCATCGCCAGGGACATCGTAGAGCAAATGCAGAAGCTCGCGTCTGTGCGACGCATCGACCTCGCGGGAAGCCTCAGGCGGTGGAAGGACACTATAAAGGACATCGACATCCTGGCGACGTCGGACAATCCCAGGGAAGTCATGAAAGTACTCGTCCATCTACCACAGGTGAGCGATGTGCTCATGCAGGGTCCCACCAAGTCGAGCGTGGTGCTCAAAGAGGGGATTCAAGTAGACCTCAGGGTTGTCGAGGAAGGGTCCTACGGCGCTGCACTCGCGTACTTCACCGGCAGCAAGGCGCACAATATCCGCCTGAGGGAGATGGCGGTCAAGAAGGGGCTCAAGATCAACGAGTACGGGATATTCAGGGAACAGGACGACAAACGGCTCGGGGGCGCGGACGAGCGCGATGTTTACCGGCTCCTCGGGCTGCCCTACATACCTCCCGAACTTCGTGAGGATCAGGGCGAGATCGAGGCTGCCCTCGAGGGGAGTCTGCCGGATCTCGTCACGTCGGAAGATATCAGGGGAGACCTCCATGTCCATTCGAAGTGGAGCGACGGGAGCCACACCTTCGAGCAACTCGTGGAGGCGGCCAGGAAACTCGGCTACACTTACTTCGCCCTTACGGATCACTCGAAGGGGCTCGGGGTGGCGAGGGGTCTCACGCCGGAAAGGCTCGCGGAGCAGAAGAAGGAGGTCGACTCACTGAACAGGAAGCTGAAGGGCTTCAGGGTCATCCACGGGACGGAGGTCGACATCAAGAGCGACGGGACACTCGACTTCGACGACGAAACGCTCGCGGTGCTCGACGTGGTGGTCGCCTCGATCCACTCGGGATTCAAGCAGTCGCGACAACAACTCACCGCCCGTCTCGTCTCAGCGATGAAGAACCCCTACGTGAGCATCATAGCCCATCCCACAGGCAGAATCATCGGCGAGCGGGAGGCCTACGACGTCGACATGGAAGACGTGCTGCGAGTCGCGAGGGAAACAGGTACGGCGATAGAGATAAACGCCTATCCGTTGCGGCTGGACATCAACGACGCTTATGCCAAGAAGGCGAAAGAGATGGGGATTCCAATCGTAATCAGCACAGACACACATGTGGTAAGCCAGTTCAACTTCATGAATTACGGCGTGTCCATCGCGAGGCGGGGATGGCTCGAAAAGGGCGACGTTGTCAACGCGCTCCCGGCTGAGCAACTCCTGAAACGGCTGAAGCCGCATCCCCGCCGGTGATTCTCCGACAGCACTTCACTTCTTGACTTGCCCGGCCTCACCTTCTTCCTCAGGCTCCTCCTTGATCAGGAGGTCCCGCTGGAACTCCGGGCAATGTCTGCCGGCAGGCAGAGAGAACTTCTTCTGGCAGGTTCCTCTATATGCGCAGATCGAGCAGATGTCTTTCTTTGAACTCATGTGACCCTCCTGAAGTACTCCGCGAGTACCCGTTCTACATTGTTAATGATACTATCTTTCGCATTCATTATGAAAACCGCGGACTTCCCGAATGACGCGCCCGAAAGACCGAAGAGTTCCTTTTCGATCCGCCCGACTTCCGGGGGCTGCGCAAACATGGACTTCAGTTCCTCCTCGAACATCGGAACTATCTTGTCCTTCATCCTCAACTCGGTATCATCGAAGAAGACGGCGATCGCCGGCTGGAGGTCCTCGACCCTCCCGAGAAAGGCGCGCACCTCCTTCTGATAGATCTGCCTGGGCGGAGAGGACTTGATCTCCATGCAGAGTATGTCGCCGTCGATCTTCGCAAGGAGGTCGTAGTCCCCGCCGATCGCCCGTTTCTTCATCTTCACCCCCCAGGTCGCCTCTGCAGAGAACTCACGCACAAAGATCTCCGTCAGAAACCACTCCAGCGTCTCCCCGAAATTCTTGATGGGTCCCCGACGCAGCCTATAACCGTCGTGTTCCAGGGACACGATCCCGGTAAGAATGAGGTAGTCGATGTACTCCTGCGTCACTTCCCTGGTCGCATAGCGTGTCACCTGTGCGAGCCTGAAGACGGGCTGGTGTTTGATCACATCGCGCAGGAAGAGCCTGAAGGAGTATCGCTTGAGCATCTCATAGTAGCCGTCGATGAAGCGCCTCTCCGGAATCAGGAGGTCATCGTGCGGCTCCTTCTTGTCGATCGTGAATCCGCGGCGCCGCAACATAACGGCGAGGGAAGGGGTGAGCCTGTTGAGCACTCCTCTCAGGCGCCTGACCTCCGATCGCAGAACGGCAGTCTCGTCCGGCTGATCTTTCGTATCCATGTGCTTTCACGGTTATTCTACCTCAGGAAACAATCTGGCTGGGCTATGCACTCAACTTGACGGTGAAAAAAGGTTTTGTGTATTGTATTTGCGTCACCGCATTTAATGGGCCATTAGCTCAGTTGGTAGAGCAGCTGACTCTTAATCAGCGGGTCGGAGGTTCGAATCCTCCATGGCTCACCAAATTTTTCTTATCGTCCAAGAAGTTATTGTGCTGGCCTAGAGGGCGTCCTTTCCTTTTCTAATATTTTTCTAATATCTATGCCCTTCACATTCTCCGCTTTCGACTTTCTCCCCCCAGACAACACTCCTGCCCGTCCTTTATATACTGTTTCATTACTGGCGACTGTCTGTACTTTTCCACAGACTATCATTTCTCTTGTTTCCCGGCCTCAAGGAGGTTCCCTGAGACAATCTTCTCCTTCTGGCCTGCCTGCGAGTGCACCCCATGCCACAGAGACATCCCACTAACAGCCCGCCGGACTGATCACCACAGCTTATCACAACCATCGTCATAACTATCGAAGAAGATCAAGACTAGGGAATCGGCACCCCT
>JBLMXV010000014.1:0-13337 GCA_050257935.1 Chloroflexota bacterium | reverse complement strand
GTTTGCCACCACCACGTCAGGGGAATTTTGTTGAAGCTGGTATTTGGAACTGCCGCGGCGTGTAACAAGATGACGGCAAAAACAGAGTAGACACGAACAAGATCAGCCCAGAGCAGACGGGTCGTCATCACGTCAACGAGGTGCTGCGGAATGTTTCATATTTCGGACTGGTTCAGTAGCCTGATGGAGGTAAGCGGCGCTTTTCTGCCAAGGGCAAAAACCTTGCCCTATACGAGGCACATATCGGAAACTTGTCACGGACACTGACACATAATAGCATGGAATGTGTTGATTTTCACGAATAAAACCGATGGGTTGTGGTTAACGAACAATCCGCTTTCCCTGATGGACGGAGGTCCGACGGGATTCTCAGGGTGTTGGCAAACTGCAGTATACTATTCGCATGCGTGCCACGGGGTGTTGGGTTTGTGAATCAGGGAAGCGGATTGTCAGGATGAATGAAGGGGGTTCCAATGCCGACGTCGATCAGAATCATCGTGAGACAGATAACCCTGGACGCGGAGTTCTTCGATACCCCTTGCGCTAAAGCGATTGCCGGGGTGCTGCCGATCGAGACGAGACCAGCAGAGTGGGGTGACGAGTTCTATTTCGAAATCCCGGTGAAGATGCCTCTCGACCAGACTGCGACGACAGAGGTGAAGGTGGGTGACATCGGGTATTGGCCGCTGGGCAACGCCCTGGCGATATTTTTCGGACGGACCCCGATGAGTACTGGACCTGAGCCTGTGCCGGCGAGTGACGTGAACCTTGTCGGCAGGATCGTCGGTGACACGACTCTCATGAGGGGCGCGAAGGGGGCTGAGCGGATACGCCTCGAGATGAAATGAGCCGGAACTTCAGATAAGCAGCTGATTCTCTTTTGAACGCGACTCCCCGACGCTCATGACATAGATCGCGGGGCGGCCGAGGACGGGGCACTTTGTCTCGCAGATGCCGCAGCCGATGCAGAGCTCGAGATCGACTCTCGGCTGTTTGAGTTGCCTTTCCTTGCCCTCGCGGTCTTTCACCCGTGCCTGCTCGAACCATATTGCCTTTTTCGGCGTGGGGCAAACCTCCTCGCACACGATGCACGGGGTCGAATGGGCATAAGGCAGGCACCTGCCCTTGTCGATCATGGCAATGCCGATCTTCACCTTCGCTTTCTCCTCCAGCGGCAATCTCTTGATCGCGCCTGTGGGGCAGACCTGGCCGCAGAGTGTGCAGCGGTACTCGCAGTAACCGATCCTCGGTACGAGTATCGGCGACCAGACGCCCTCGAGGCCCGCCTCAAGGAACGTGGGCTGGAGACCGTTCGTGATGCAGACCTTCATGCACTCACCGCATTTCACGCAGCGCCTGAGGAATTCACCTTCCTCGAGGGAGCCCGGAGGTCTTATCAGGCGCGGCGTAGAAAACCCCTCTCTGGAGAAAGGGCCCGTCCTCAGAAGCGGGACGGAGACGATGCCGGTGAGGGCGGAGGTGATGACCTGTCTTCTTCCCAGGTCCATTGCCGCTGCCTCTTTCCTGCCTGAGAAGCCGAAACTCACTGCGTTGTGAGGGCAGATGTCGTCGCAGTTCCAGCAGTAGTAACACTCGGTGCTTCTCCACCCTCCTTTCGTGTCAGGTGACGCGTTTCCCTGACAGACCGAGGCACAGGCGCCGCATTCGGTGCAGCCTTCGCTCACGGAGCGCCTGAGAAGGGAATAGCGCGAGAGGAGCCCCAGAAGGGCGCCGAGGGGACAGAGATACTTGCACCAGAAGCGCCTCTCATAGAGATTGAGGGCCAGGATGGCGAAAAAGATGATTCCGATGAGAGTGCTCTGAATATAGTGCGGCTGTTGGAAGGCGAGTACCGTCTTTTTGAGGAGGGAGTACACCTGTTCCGAGATGTGCACGGCTGCCTGGGGAGCTGACTGGTAGATACCGTCGAAGACAGACCGTACTCCATAATTGAAAAGGGGAAAGACGCTGACGGAGAATGATCTGATGAGCAGCGAGAGGGGGTCCATGATGCCGACGAGTTGGAGAGTGAAGAGGGAGGAAAAGAGAAGAAAGGCAAGAACGTAGTACTTGATCCGGTACCAGTGAGCATGGGGAGGGGCGGCACGCGGCTTTCTCAAGGCGCCGACCATGTTATTCAGCGTGCCGAGCGGGCATGCCCAACCGCAGAAGACCCTTCCGAGAAGCAGGGTGAGAACGATCATGATCAGCGACAGGTAAAACGCCACAGCGACATCGTGGGCCGAGAGGATTGTGGTGACGAAGACGAGCGGGTCGAAGTCCAGGAATAACCTGACTGGATAGCCGAGTTCGTCCTGCCCCTTCGACTCAGTCTGTATGAAGAGAAACAGGAAGAGCAGAAGAAATACGGCCTGGCTCAATCTGCGGAGATTCTGCATTGTCTGCGGAGTAAGAACCGTGACGATTCTACTGGAGAGGGCCTTTCAGAAGGGTGATATCGTCGACCCAGACGGTTCCCTTGCCGTCGACGACGAGATTCAGCTTTACGTTATCGGGGTTTTCACCTTTGCGAAGGGAAAAAGGCGTTTCCACTGACGCCCATTCCTGCGTACCTGTCAGGGGGCTTTGCAGACCGCGGGAAAAAAACTCTCCCTTCCCCGGAAAGCTGCACCACATCTCGGGATAGACCTTGCCTTCCACACCCTCTGTGCGGACCTTGGCACGGTAGGTGAGCTGTGCGTTTTCAACATCGATGTCCCCGGTCTCGAAGAGCCTGATCACAACGGGTGAGGTGGCGGTGATCTTCAGGGAGCCCTTGCCGTCGCTTGAAACGGCCTTATCGATCTCGACACCTGAACGGGTGATGAGCCCCTCGGTGCTGTCGAGTGGGTATCGCCTGAGTTCTGTGGTCTCCGTAGCGCTCCGAGAGCAGCCTGTAATCAGAACTGCTACCGCACAGAGAAAAAAGCAAATGTATCTCATCAAGGCACCCCCGTCGGAGATGGTTTCTTCGGGCCAGGCCCAGCATGTGGAGAGCGGCCGCATCATCAATCAACAAAACATTATATCACACCGTCGCTCTCACGGAGGTGTCAGTGTCAGCGATGGGCGTCAGTGAACCTTGGCGTTACATAAGGGACGATGCATCGGGTAGGGCGGAGATGTCGGAAAACTTTCTGTTATGATACTTTGCCTTACAGCTGCATTTTGCCGGCAGGGCAGGATGCCTCAAAGCCTTTCCGAATGCGATGGGATCTTATCATTTGTCCATTGCGAAGGACTTCATTGCAGATGGTATTCGGAGCTTCCCTCACAGCAGGCTGGAGATACATAAGGTATTGCTGGTAAAGTTCTTTCAGTACCAAAGCCCGGCCCGCATAGCAAAACAACCGTTGAAGACAACCAATGATGCGGTGGAACACAGCGGAGCTATCGCCCGGACACCCCTCGCCGTCTTCGGCAGACGATGATCGCCGAATAATGCAGCCTTATGAAACCTGCGGTGTATGTGGGGCTTGTCCAGACGTGATTACGTGTCGATATCTTCCCCGGTCTGCTTGGTTATCCTGCTGCAAAAATCGAGCTTCCTCTGCAACTCGGCCCAGCCGATGCGGGAGTCGTCATGCAAACCGTGGCGAAGTTCCGTGCTCTGTTTCTGCTCTGCAGCCTGTGAAGATGCAGGCAGACAGATGTGGAAGACTGCGCCCCTGCCGGAGGCTGACTCGACTGAGATAGAGCCCCCGTGGTTTCTCACAATTGTGTGGCAGACCGCCAGGGCGAGACCGGTCCCCTTTCTGCTGGACATCTCCTTTGTCGTGAAGTAGGGGTCGAAAATCCTGTCCACGTTGTCCTGCGTCACGCCCCTTCCGTTGTCCCTGATCGATATCCTCACGTAACGGCCTTTCTTAAGCCCCGATGTGTTGCCCCGGCGGGCATACCAGTTAGTGGCCTCGATCTTCACGGTGCCGCCTGAGGACGTCGCCTCCCGTGCGTTCACCAGGATATCGTGGATGACGCGGGTCATCTGCGCTCGGTCGACGTCGACATTCCAGAGATTGCGTGGGAGCGCACACTCAATGGTGACTTTCGAATCTCCCAGTGCGAGGTGACTGCCGTCCCTTATTATTTCATCCACCGCCGTCGGGGTCCGGACAGGTTCCCCCTCGTCAGCGAAGGAAAGGAGTTGGTATGTGAGGGCGCTTGTTCGAAGGGCGGCCTTTTCGGCTTCCTCGAGCCATGCATAGGCAGCATCGCCTCTGTGCATCGACCTCATGGCGAGGGCAAGGTTGCCGAGAACTGCCGTGAGAAGGTTGTTGAAGTCATGGGAGATTCCCCCGGCGAGGACGCTGATGGCTTCCAGTTTTTCCGATTTCGAAGATTCCATGAACATGCTCCTTTTCCCGTTGCACTGAGGCGATTCCCAGCCTCCGCTATTGGTAAGGGCAAGGATTGTGCCATCGAAACGCACATACCGCAGCATGCTGATATTAAACAAAGAATGGGGCATGAACCTGAACAGAGAGACACATGTTTGTGGGGAGATCTGTAGTGAAATCCATGCATGGGAAAGACGGGAATGGAGCGTGTGGAGGGCAAGGATGAGGAAATTCAGCGGTTAATGGCATGTATGAAATGCCCTTCAAGACAAGTCAATTCCATGACATGCTCCTGAAAGCGTTACATCCTGACGATGACCTGCGGCACACAGGGGATCGGACTTCTCCCTAAGTCCCCTACGGCTCGCCTACACGTTCAGTTTCCTGACCTTGAGTTTTGACAGATCCATCACGCCGAGACCCATGCGACTGCCGACCCGCAGATATTCGAGGTCGCTGCCTTTCATACCGAAGAGTGTCGCGCCGAAGGAGTCCACTGCAACCTGGTCAGTCCCCACGACCACCGTGTCAATCTTCTTCACGTCCCTCAGGCTGCCCCCTTGCGGGCCGTTCGCCGTGAGGATGCGGATGGCATCCAGTACCACGAGAGCGGGTTTGATGGTCATCGAAAGGTCGACGAGGCTCGCGTCCAGTTTCTGGTGGATCTGCCTCCTTGAGCCTCCCATCACGCCCATCCAGTTCTTCATGCCCATGGTGAGCGTGGCGAGGCTGTGGTGCTTTGCAATAGGCACGTTGATCACCTTGTCGGCATCGAGTATTTCGGTGTAGAGCGGCCAGGACTTGAGCGACTCTCCTTTGAGCCTCACCTCTTTGAACTTACGCTCATCGATATATGACAGTTCGCCGCCTGCAGCCTTCACACTCCCGGCGATGCCGCTCTGGACATAGCAGCGGCGCGGGTCGTTCACGGTCCGGTCGAATACCTTGACGACCTTCGCGCCTGCTTCATAGCAGAGCCTCACCACCGCACCCACCACTTCGGGGTTTGTGTCTGCAGCCTGCTCGGGCAATCGGTCCCAGCCGATGTTCGGCTTTACGACGACCACGTCGCCCCTCGAAATGAATTGTCTGATCCCCCCGAACGCATCTATCGCCGCACGGGTGACCGCTGCGGGCGAAGCGCCCTGGGCCACCGCGAGATCGATCTTCTCCGCGGCATCAACAGGACTGGTAAGTGTGAGGAGATCCTCTCCCATCGCCAGACCCACCCCGGTCATCGCCGCAGCCTTGATAAAGTCCCTTCGCTTCATATGATGCTCTCCTTGCCATTGCTGAGTTGATGCCCCGCCCAGACATGACGCGCGGATCATCACACCTACACCATATCAAGTGCGGCGGAAGGGTGTCAAACATGCCGCCATGCTCAGAAATGCAACTGTAAAGTGAACAATCCACGCTTGTCATGAAAAAAGACCGTGGACTGTGTAGACTAGGGTATGTCTGCCATGAATCGTCTCGAGTCTCAAGATCTGAAGGGAGACAGCGCGACCATCCCATCGATGTACTGGGCAGCTCTCCGCGTGTACCGCAGTAGGACACTCTTCAACGTCTTCGACGGCAGTTGGCTGAAGATCAGCTACGGGGAGTTCGATGCGATGGTGAGCTGCATCTCAGCTCTGCTCATCGAGCACGGACTTGCCCCTGGCGACAGGGTCGCAGTCGTTTCAGAGAACAGACCTGAATGGTGTGCGGCCTATCTCGCTGTTGTACAGCAGGGTGTGGTGGTCCCGATAGACGCGCAGCTAGGCCAAGGCGATCTTAGGGCGCTGCTCGACGACTCGGGCGCACGGATCGTGCTCTACGGTGCAAGGACCGGGGAAACTGTCAGAAGTGCCATAGAAGGCTCTGAAGTGCGTGCTTTCGCTTTCGAAAGTCTTGGTACCCGCCCGGAGATCAGAGGCGGAGGGACGCAGGGCAATGTCCAGTCTCATGAGCCTGCGGAGCAACAGCATTCCGGGCAGATGGGCGCACCATGCTCTCCGGATGATGTGGCGGCGATAATTTACACCTCCGGGACGACTGGTGTGCCTAAGGGTGTGATGCTCACGCATCGCAACCTGTGTTCCGATGCGCGGGCGGTGATGCAGGCGAACATCGTGAGCGGGTCTGATAATGTGCTCGCAGTGCTCCCCCTGCACCACACCTACCCCTGCATGTGTACGTTTCTCGTCCCCCTGTTCATCGGAGGCACCGTCACCTTCGCGCCGGGGCTGAAAGCTTCGGACATAGTCTCTGCGATACGTGACAATGCCGTGACCGTGGTAGTTGCAGTTCCCCGGCTTCTCGATGCGATCTCCCAGGGAATCCTCTCGAAAATCAGGGAGAAAAAGGCGATCTCGATGATGCTCCTGCCGCTCCTGAGGCTCTCCGGAAAATTCCGGCGACGGTATGACCTGAACCTGGGAAGATTCCTGTTTGGCGCGGTTCACAGGAACTTCGTGACCCTTCGCTTCTTCGCGAGTGGCGGTGCGAAACTCGATCCGACGGTGATGGAGAACCTGGAGGCCCTGGGGTTCACGGTACTCGAGGGATACGGCCTCACCGAGACCTCTCCCGTCGTCACCTTCAATCCGCTGAAGAAGAGAAAGCCAGGCTCTGCGGGGATGCCGCTCCCCGATGCAGAGATACAGATACATGGTGACGGTGAAGTGAAGGTGAGAGGCCCTATGGTGATGAAGGGGTACTACAAGCATCCCGATGCGACCGCGAAAGCGATTGTCGACGGCTGGTTCTTCACTGGTGATACGGGATACCTCGACGAGGACAACTATCTTTTCATTACGGGGCGCAAGAAAGAAGTGATCGTCCTCAGTACCGGCAAGAATATCTATCCTGAAGACGTTGAGAAGGCTTACTCCGCCATACCACTTATAAAAGAGATATGCGTGACGGGACAGGAGAGGCGCGGCGGAGTCGAGTCTCTCCATGCCCTGATCGTTCCTGACCTCGACTACGTGCGGAAGGAGTCCATTGCTCACGTGAACGACGCCCTGAGATGGAGTCTCGGAGAGGTGTCGGCCGGTCTCCCGGAGTATATGCGGATCAGGGGATACACGCTCCTGCGCGAGTCTCTGCCGCGAACCCCTCTCGGTAAGATCAGGAGGTTCATGGTGCGCGATCTCCTCGCAGGGTTGACGGCAGCACCGGAGACCAGGGGAAAGACGGAGCGCTCGCTCCTTGAAGACAACATAGGCGGTGGGGTGGTCGAGTCGATTCAGGTTCTCACAGGTGAGCAGGTGCCTGTGAACGCATCGGATGACCTCGAGGTGGACCTCGGGTTCGACTCACTCAAAAAAATTGAGTTCTTCGCGTCACTGGAACGGAAGTTCTCCGTGGACGTGCCTGAGGCACTCGTCGTCGAGGTCAGAACCGTCGCCGATGTGGTATCGAAGCTGAAAGAGCTGCTCGGCGGACGTGAGGCTGCGGCAGTGCTCAGGGAGACATTGCCCACGGACTGGACGGAGATCCTGCGGAAGGAACCTTCCCGCGATGATCTGAGGATGGTGCGACCGGGATACGGGAAATTCGAGCGTCTCGTCATACGTCTGCTATTTGGGCTGCACAAGGCCGTGTTCACGGTTCTCTTCAGGATCAGGGTGAGGGGCGCAGAAAACCTGCTGCGGAGCGGGCCCTTCATCATCGCGCCGAACCATGCAAGTTATCTGGACGGTTTCATTGTCGCATCCTCTGTGAGCTTTGAGACCTTCGAGCACCTGTTTTTCTTGGGACTCCAGAGGTTCTTCACCGGTCCGGTCCGGTCGTGGTTCGCCAGGCTGAGCCACGTGATCCCGATCGATCTCGAGACTAATCTGGCACGGGCCCTCCAGCTGTCCTCCTTCTGCCTCCTCAGGGGCAGGGCGCTCTGCATCTTCCCCGAGGGGGGGCGTTCTTTCGAAGGAACTGTTCTTGATTTCAGGAAGGGTGTGGGGGTGCTGGCTGTTGAACTGAATGTCCCCGTAGTGCCGGCATACCTAAGCGGCACCGCTGCGGCACTTCCTAGAGGCGCTTCGTTCATACGGCTCGTTAAGGTCGGGGTGACCTTCGGCCCCCCCTTGTACCCCGCGATGGTCGTCACCGGCCACCTGAAGGAGGCCCCGGATGTGCATCAGATGTTCTCAGACGAGCTGCGCCGGAAGGTCATCGAGCTTTCGGAAGAGGTTTCAGAGAATTAGATAAATAGGCAGATCCTGTGGTAACTTACACTGTAAGGTTGCCCTCACTGCGGCGGCGTGAGACCCCCATCGAGAGCGACCGTAGAGAATATTCGCTCGCGGTACGGTAATCCAACGACGATTCACGTAATCTGGCGTTGTCCCTCGAGCGGGTATCGCCGGCCATCACGTTCACGAGGAGTATGAGTTATGAAAGACTTGCGCTATAAGGAATACACGCCGGAAGAGAACGAGATTTACAACGCAGCCATTGCAAGGATACGTGAGGAAATAGCCGGCGGAAGGACCTTCCCCGAAGCGTGCAGGTGCTTAGATGTCGCTGATGAAGCGTTGCGAGGGTTTATCGTAGATGACGCCCTGAAGATACTGATTGCGGAACTCCATTATGGTAAAGGTACCCCGCTTCCCGAACTTGCCCGGGCACTCGACGTGCCGCTCCCTGTTCTCGCTGCTGCAATGAGGGAGATGCTCGAGGACGTCGAAATCAGTGCCGTGGAAGCCTTCAGGCAGACTCATCCTGACAGCCCCTTTGGGAATGCCTAGCCTGGATGATTCGTAGGTGTGCGGGCGCAACGGGGCAAAGGCTGCTCAAATCCTTTCCAAAAGCGAGGTCTTTATGTCCCGACCTCTTTATCAGTGCGTCTTTTCGTGCATGAGGCTGGAACAGGTTGCGGCAAGAGGCAGACGCATCGCCCGGAATGTCCTCTCGCCGATTCCGCACAGTCTCATATGGCATGATTCGTGAGTTATGCCGACTAGCGACGTGCAGGAACGGCGGAAAAGAGTGAAGGTCTATGCGCTGAGCACCTGTCCGGTGTGCAAGAAGGTGAGGTCGTTCCTCGATCAGCATCAGGTTCCGACCGAGTACATAGAGGTGGATCTTCTTGACAGCGGTGAGCAATGGCTTATGACCAAGGAGCTGAAGAAGTACAACCCTCAGGGCGGGTATCCCACCACCGTGATCGAAGAGGTGGTGAAGGGGTTCGATGAGGACGGCCTGAAGAGGGCTATCGGACTGCCGTGACCCCCGAAAAGCTCTACGACATACTCTCGAAGTACGCTGCATCGCAGGAGACCGAGTTGAACAGGGACCGGGACTTCGTACTCACGATCCTCACCGGCCTCTTGAAGAACGAGGAACGTTACGGATATCGCTCCTGCCCGTGTCGTCTCGCTTCAGGCGTGAAGGAGAAGGACGCTGACATCGTCTGTCCCTGCGTATACAAAGATCCGGATGTCAGGGAGTACGGGAGCTGCTACTGCGGACTATACGTCTCGCAGGCATGGAACGAAGACAAGGTCACTCACGTCACGGTTCCCGAACGCCGGCCGGTGGAAAACCAGTTCCCGTGACCACAAAGGAGGTCTGAGAGCACATGTATGCTGAGCTTCTGAGTTTCGCCGACATCAAGAAGGAACCGTTCGTCATTTCCCACATACTGTGGGACAAGGAACCGAAGGACCTCATGGAGCCGAGGTGTAGCCCGACCGGAGTGGGCGCAGAGCAGAGGCCGCCGCTCAAGGGGTACGTGTTCTACATCGACACCATGGACAAGGAGCCTGCACTTTTCCTCATGCGCCACACTGCCGCTGACTACGCAGAGACTCTCGCCCAGATCCATGAGGTGCCGCAGGAACTGCTCACGGAAGCCATTGAGGAAAACAGGTCCCGTCACTACTTCGGAATGTACCCGATCAACGACAAGATCAAGGAGTGGCTGAAGACGGAGCTCGCCGCTTCGTGACAATGAAAGAAGGTGGCGTCGCGACGACAGGAAGGTAGACCGATGAAAGTGCTGGGAGTTTCCGGATCACCGATACCCGAGAGCAACACCGACAGGGCAGTGAAGGCTGCCCTCGCAGCGACGGGCCTCGGGTCGGAGTTCGTTAAACTTTCCGAGTACACTGTTGCGCCGTGCAGGGCCTGTCTCGGTTGCTTGAAGACGAACAGGTGTGTTATCGAGGATGACGGCATACTCATCGCAGACAAGGCGAGAGAGGCGGACGCCCTTATTGTAGGCGGGTTCACCCCTTACTCGTCGCTCGACTCGCGGACGAAGGCGTTCCTGGAGAGGCTTTACCCACTCCGTCACGTCCACGGCTTCATGAGAGGCAAGCCAGGCGGAGCTATTGTCACCTGTGCAATCCCGGAAGGTAACGCGATGCTGCCGCCTGCCTGCGATATGGGCGTCAACGCTATCATGTTTTACATGATGGAGGAGGGCATGAATTTTATGGGGTCCGTGAAAATACTTGGCAATGTCCCCTGCATACGGTGCGGCAAGGGCGACGAGTGCCCGATGTCCGGTCTCAAGATGATATTCGGGCCGGATGCGACGGTCGACACAGTGGCGAAGAACGCATTTGAAAACCAACCCGCCGCCCTGGACGCCGCGAAAGAACTGGGCAGAAGGATCGGCGAGGCCTTGAGGCAGAAGGCCCAGCCCTCATAATTCACCCTTCGAGCATCACAAACAAGAGTTCATGCCGTGCTGCTGGCGATCTTTACGGGCAGAGCGAAGCGCTTCCAATCCTTTCTGAATGCGATGAGGTTCAATTCAGACTGACTTCTCGTCGAATTCACTGCGTGTGGTAGGCGATCCCTTCAAGGGTGGTCTTGCGATCGATAACGTGCCCCAGCCTGAAGCACAAACACGCACCGTCTTTCCTATCTGACCGGTCGGGACATCCCCGGTCCTTTCCACATTGCATGTCACATCTTCTCGGGAGCCTGTACACCGAGGATGCGCAGGCCATGCCTCAGCACGACGGCAATCGCCTCGCACAGTCCGAGCCTCATGCCCGTGAGGTTGCGGTCTTCAGTGATCACCCGGTGTTTCTGATAGTAAGGATGAAAAAGGCCCGCGACCTCCTGGAGATAGAAAGTGATCCGGTGAGGTTCCCGTGCAAGGGCAGCGTTCCTGAACACCATGGGGTACTGGAGGAGTTTTTTTGCGATGCGGAGTTCCTCGTCGTTGAACAGGTTTCCGTCCAGATCGGCCGCGCGGCTCCTTTCGTCGGCTTGATCGCCGCCTGGGGCTTCCTTTGCCCTTTGGAAGATACTGTTGATGCGGGCGTGGGCATACTGTACGTAAAATACGGGATTTTCCTGGGACTGGGCTTTTGCGATATCTATGTCGATCTCGAGGTGGCTGTCAGATCTTCTCGTGAGGAAGAGAAATTTCGTCGTGTCCGCCCCGATTTCTTCTATCACTTCTCTGAGCGTGACGAACTCACCTGCACGCTTTGACATCTGCACGGGCTTGCCGCCGCGCAGAAGGCTCACCATCTGCACAAGGAGTACCCTTAGAGCCTCCTTTGGGTACCCGAGCGCCTGGATCACAGCCTGCATCCTCGGTATGTAGCCGTGGTGGTCCGCTCCCCAGATATCTATGATCTCGTCGTATCCGTGTTCCACCTTTCTCCGGTGGTAGGCGATGTCTGGGGCGAAGTACGTGTATTCCCCGTCCTGCTTGATGACGACCCGGTCTTTGTCGTCTCCGAAGGATGTAGATCTGAACCAGGTGGCGCCTTCCTTCACATAGACGTAGTCCCCGTCCCTCAGGTCCTCAAGTGCCTGCTCTACGTCGCCTGCCTCGTAGAGTTCCTTCTCGCTCTGCCAGACGTCGAAGTGCACCCCGAAGTCGTCCAGGTCTCTCAGTATCCCTTGAAGCATTTTCTTGTACGAGAAATCAATCACAAGCGTGGCAACTTCTTCGAAAGGGCGCTCCACGAGGTCCGAACCGTAGCTGCCGGCGAGTTCCCGTGCCAGGTCTTCGACGTAGTCACCCCTGTAGCCGTCCTCGGGAAAGCGATATTCCATCCCCGCGAGTTCGTGGTATTTTGCAAACACGGAGAGGCCCAGTAGGCGCACCTGCCTGCCGGCGTCGTTGATGTAAAATTCGCGGGTAACCTGATAACCTGCTGTCTCGAGGAGATTCGAGAGTGCCGCGCCGAGTGCCGCCCCGCGTCCGTGGCCGAGATGAAGGGGGCCGGTAGGGTTGGCGCTGACGAACTCTACCTGCACACGCCTGCCGCCCCCGATGTCCTCGGTGAGGAAGTCCGCTTTGCCGGTGATGAGCCGTTGGAGTTGGTGTGTCACGAAATCCCGTGTGAAACTGAAATTGATGAAGCCCGGTCCGGCGATCTCAATCCTGCTGAATATCCTGTTTCCCTGGATCATGCCGACTATGTCCTCGGCAATCTTCCTCGGCGGCCTCTTAAGCGTCTTTGCGAGGACCATTGCGACCGGCGTTGAGAGGTCGCCGAAGGACTCTTCTTTCGGGGTTTCTATCTCGATGTGAGCGAGGCCGTCGCGGGCATCAGACGGGCCGATAAGTGTTGCGCATGCATTTATAAGGATTTCCCTGAGAGTTCTTTCCATAACTAATAAGTGTAAGTATGCCTCAGGACTGTTGTCAACCACGGGAGGGAGTGACTTTTACCTGGAATTTACGCACATTAACGTCACATTAACCCAGCTAAGGGCTAGAATCCTCGTATGACTGTCGCTTTCAACAGCATAGAGGTCTCGCCGGGGCTCCGGACCAGAGGGGCTGAGGTTGGCCAGGAAGTGTTCCTCTGTCCACGGTAACAACCGCATAGACACTACAGGAGGTGCGTATGGGTAGAAGTGTGTATCAGGTATTTGTGATGTGTGTGGCGATGGTACTTGCAGCCGGTCTCTTCTGCGCCAAGGCGGACGCGGAGTACAAGAAGGGGGCGGCCCGGAAGGCAGGGGCGAAGAAGGTGACGGAGACACCCGTTGATGTCAAGGTGTGTTACGGGTGCCATGAACCGATCAAGG
>JBLMXV010000013.1:0-15271 GCA_050257935.1 Chloroflexota bacterium | reverse complement strand
GGTTCAGGGGAACTTGACAATAGTAAACATAATCGTATATAAATATCTTTATATGAAAGAGCTCGTGAGACTGTTCAAACTGCTCTCTGATGAATCCCGCCTGAGGATACTCATGCTCCTGGCCAGACGCGAGCTCTGCGTCTGTCAACTGATGGCCGTGCTCGGCATCTCGCAGCCTCTTGTTTCAAGAAATCTCTCGCTCCTGAGGGAGGGGGGGCTGCTCGAGGAGAGGAGGGAGGGAAAGCTTGTCTTCTACAGGGTCAGGAAAGCTCTCCCCCATTACGCCGTGGCTTACGTGAGACTGCTGCAGCAGCGGTTGCTGAGCGACGAGTCCTTTGGGGCGGATCTGCAGTCTCTGGCGGACTGCGAGGCTTTCAAGAAGGAGACCGGGAAGTGCGATATGAAGACGTTTCTCGCCTATATGAGGAAGAAGAGAATACAGAAAAGAGAGAAGAAATAGGAGCAGGCATGAAAGTCGTCGCAATGAAAGAGAGATCCAGGTCGCGAGGCTACTCGTGGTTTGAACTGCCGGTTGTGATAGCGAGGGGGTGGTTCTATCACAAGGACCGGTCTCTCCTCCCGGGTGCATGCTCGCGCCCCTGCCATCGCAGCCTCTAAGGAGGGCCGGTGCGACTGGACATTTCACGGAGGGTTGAAAAAGGCAGCTTGATGATGCAAAATCCATGTGGTGTTTCCGGCCAGGTCTCTCCTATGCGGAGGAGGCCGGGAAGACGAAATGCGGCGTTCCCATCTATCGGCGTACGTCAGCACTGTTTCATTTCCGCGCTTGCCCTGCCACCGAGCGGTCGCTCTGTGATTGAGGCGGGGCTTTCGCTCCGGAGGTGGTCTATGAACCTCTTGTCTCTCACCGTCGTTATTTTCGTGGCCCTGGCGGTGTCCGGTAGCACCTCGGCGGCAGAGCAACGGTTCACGCTCAGGGAGGCTGTGCGAGTCGCCTTTGAGCAGAACGACGAGTTACTCGCTTTTAGCCACTCCGCATCGGCGGTGAGTGAGGACATCGCGATTGCGCGAAGCGCTCTCATACCGAAGATATCATTTGAAGAGCGGTTCATGCGAACGAACAACCCGACCGGTGTCTTTTCGGCGAAGCTGAATCAGGAAAGGTTTGAGCAGGCCGACTTCGCGATCTCCTCTCTGAATGATCCCGCGCCGATAAACGACTTTCAGACGCTGTTCTCCATTTCACAGCCTTTGCTTGTGAGGAGGGAGGTCATAGGCCTCAGCATCGCAAGAGAAGAGTACACGGCGAAGAGTGATGAGTACAGGAGAAAAAAAGAGGAAGTGGCTCTCAAGGTGATACGGGCCTACCTGGCTGTACACACGACCGAGGGATTCACTGCAACTGCCGAAAAGGCGGTGGAAGATGCGAAGGAGCATCTGCGCGTTGCCAATCTCCGGTATACGACAGGTGTGGGACTATATTCCGACGTGCTGAGGGCTTCGACGGCCGTGACAGAGGCCGAGCAGAGGCTCATTTCGGCGCGAACGCAATGGAGTGTGGCAAAGAGGGCGCTCGGTTTGCTCCTCGGCACGGCTGAATCTGCCGACGTGGCAGAGACCGCGCCGGACCTTCCCCTGAAAGATATGGACTATTACGTGGCTGGGATCGCTTCGAGGAGTGATGTCACCTCGCTCGAGGCGAGGTGCGAGCAGGCAAAGAGCGGTGTTAAGCTCGCCCAGGCCGGCTATCTTCCCTTCATCGGTGTAGGCGGATCGTACCAACTCAATGACCACAGGAATCCCTTCTCAGGCGAGGGGGACAGTTGGTTCCTCACCGCTTTCCTGAGGTGGGACATATTCGATGGGGGAAGGCGTAGGCATGAAGTGTCGAAGGCTAAGTACAAGGTCTCGGAGATGCAGGCCAACCTCGAAGGGCTGAAGAAGGCTGTTGCATACAGGATCTACGAGGCTTATCTCGGGGTGGAGGAAGCGAAAAAAAGCGTCGAACTGTCGAGGGCAGCAGTCGCCACCTCAGAAGAAGGAAGACGGCTGGTCAAGGAGCGCTACGAGAGCTCCCTTTCGCCGCTCACCGACTTGCTCGACGTCCAGCTGAGTCTTGACCATGCACGGGCAGCATCGGTGGCGAAGGAAAATGACTACCGTCTCTCGATCGCTACGCTGAGCTACGAGAGCGGGACCATACTCAAGGATCTGGGCCTCGACGACTGAAAGTGGAGGGCCCATGAAGGGAGATAGGACAATGAAGTGCTTGGAAAGGAATGCAAAGGTGCTCTTCCTCTCGGTTCTCTTGGTATCCGCGGCGGCAGTTGCTTCATGCGGTGACAAGGCCAAGCCGGGAACCGCCGAGGTCAAGAGACCAGCTGTCACCGGTGTCTCCGTGTCCGAGGTGGTCCCAGTTGAAGTCGAGGATTACTATGAAACAGCGGGCACGGTGAAGGCAGCGGTCATCAGCACAATTTCGAGCAGGGTGATGGCAGAGGTTCTTGCTGTTCATGTCAAGGAAGGGGACAGGGTTGCAAAAGGGCAACTGCTCCTGACCCTTGACGACAGCGACACGCGGCAGCGGGTGAGGGCGGCCGAGAAGGCCGTGGAAGCGGCACAAGAGAACTTTTCGCTTGCTGACGTAACCTATGAGAGATACAGGAAACTCTACGACGGAAAGGCACTTACTCAGCAGGAGATCGACCAGATGCAGACGCGGCGGAAAGTGGCGGAGATCGAACTCGATCGGGCGAGGGCCACCCTTGCGGAGGCCCAGGTGCATCAGGGGTTCAGCAGGATCACGTCACCTCTCTCAGGCGTGGTGACGAGCAAGAGAATAGATGCGGGGAGCATGGCAGTGCCGGGCACACCGCTTCTGGAACTCGAGAACACTTCATCTTACACGGTGGATGTACATGTCGACGAGCGCCTCTCGGGAAAGCTCAAGCCAGGAATGGTTGTGCCGGTTGTCATAGAGACGCCGGGCAGGGAGGTAAAGGGCAGTATCACCGAGGTGGTGCCCTCAGTTGACCCGGCGTCACGGACATTTCTCGTGAAGATCTCGGTGAGGACAGAAGGGCTCAAGACCGGCCAGTACGCAAAAGCGAGAATCGAGATGGGGAAGAGCAGGACCGTGGTCATTCCTAAGGGAGCCGTGGTCGAAAAGGGGCAGCTCACCGGTGTTTACACGGTGGATGACGCAGGTGTTGTCTCGTACCGGATTGTGAAGACAGGCAAGCAGCGCAAAGACGGCATCGAGGTTCTCTCAGGGCTCACGGAGAAAGACCGCATCATTGTTGCGGGTGTCGAAAAGGCTGTCGACGGGGGCATCATTTCGCAGTGACTCTCGTCCGAACGAAGGGATAAGGATGACCGGTATCGGCATATCAGGCAGGATCGCGAAGGCCTTCATCGAGTCTAAGCTCACGCCGCTCCTCGTGATAGCCTCGCTTCTCCTCGGCATATTCGCTGTGCTGGTAACGCCGAGGGAAGAGGAGCCTCAGATCGTCGTCCCAATGGTTGATGTCTTCGTCTCTTATCCGGGCGCATCCGCGAGAGAGGTGGAGGAGCGCGTCACTAAGCCGATGGAGAAGCTCCTGTGGGAGATAAAGGGAGTCGAGTATCTCTATTCCGTCGTCCGTCCGGGGACGAACCTTACCATCGTGAGGTTCTACGTCGGTGAGAACATGGAGGACAGTCTTGTAAAGCTCTACAACAAGCTCATGTCGAACTACGACAGGATTCCTCCGGGAGTCTCGCAGCCCCTGGTGAAGCCGAAGTCCATCGATGATGTCCCCATACTCACGCTCACCGTGTGGAACGAGCAGAACAGGTACAGCGGGTATGACCTTAGACGCATTGCCCGTGAGGTGTGCGATGAGATCAAGAAGGATAAGAACGTCTCTGAATTCTCGGTTATCGGGGGACAGCGCCGTCAGGCAAGAATAGACCTCGATCCAGTGAGACTAAGGGCCTATCGTGTCTCGCCTTCACAAATCATGGGCGCTTTACGGAAGGCCAACTTCGTCATTCCTTCGGGTGCGTTTCCGTTGGATAACAGGGAATACCTTGTGGAGACTGGAGGGTTCCTGAAGAGCACGGAGGAACTCGGTGAGTTGGTCGTCACTGTTGCGGACGGAGCGCCTGTCTATCTCAGGAATGTGGCGCACATCACCGACGGTCCTGAAGAGGCCGTCAATCACGTCTTCATGGGTCTCGGCCCGTCTGCGGCAAAGAAGGGTATCAGCGCATCGACTCCTTCTTATCTCACGGCGGTGACCATCGCCGTGTCGAAGAAGAAGGGCGCCAATGCCAGTGTCGTTGCCGGCGAAGCATTGAAGAAGGTAGAGGCGCTCAGGGGGAGCCTCATTCCTTCTGACGTGCAGGTGACTGTGACGAGAAACTATGGTGACACGGCAAAGGAGAAGTCCGATGAACTCCTCGAGCACATGCTCATCGCTACTATCTCGGTCATCGTGCTTATAGCCCTTGCGCTGGGATGGAGGGAATCGATCGTCGTCGCCGTCGCCGTTCCAATGACCCTGGCTCTCACCCTCCTCATCAGCTACCTGTATGGATACACTTTGAACAGAGTCACGCTCTTCGCCCTCATCTTTTCCATCGGCATTCTGGTGGACGACGCGATAGTGGTGGTAGAGAATATCCACAGGCACTTCAAACTAGATGGCGTGAGCATCTCGACTGCTGTGAGGGCGGTGGACGAGGTGGGGAACCCGACCATACTCGCCACCTTCACCGTGATCGCGGCACTGCTTCCCATGGCGTTCGTCTCGGGACTCATGGGCCCATACATGAGGCCGATTCCGGTGGGAGCGTCGGCGGCAATGCTTTTCTCGCTCCTCGTCGCCTTCATCGTGAGCCCCTGGCTGAGCTACAGGGTGCTGCGGAATGTGGGCGGAGGGACTCATCAGGAGGGCAGGGCGCTCGCCTACACCTACCGCAAGATGCTCGGTCCCCTCCTTGAAAGGCGCGGCCTCCGGTTAGCCGCTCTCGGCATCGTCGGCATGCTCCTCGGCGCTTCGCTGCTTCTTGTGCCGCTGAAGGCGGTGACAGTAAAGATGCTGCCCTTCGACAACAAGAGCGAGCTCCAGGTGATCATAGACATGCCGGAAGGAGTGACCCTCGAGGAGACGTACGCCGCGGCCCGGGAAATGGCCGACCATCTCAAGACAGTCCCTGAAGTCACCGATTACCAGCTGTATGTGGGCACTGCGGCGCCATACAACTTCAACGGCCTCGTGAGGCACTACTTTCTCAGAAGCGGGAGCAACGTCGCCGACATACAGGTGAATTTCGTTGCAAAGGGAGAGAGGAAGGCACAGAGCCATGACCTTGCGAAACGGGTGAGACCGGACCTCAGGATGATTGCAGACCGCTACGGCGCGAGGATCAAGGTTGCCGAGATCCCACCCGGCCCACCGGTACTCAGCACTCTTGTGGCAGAGGTGTACGGACCCGACCCTGGGAGACAGTTAGAGATCGCCCGGCAGGTGATGGACGTCTTCAGCACGACCGATGGAGTGGTCGACGTCGACTGGTATGTGGAGGACGACGAGAAGAAGTACGCCTTTGTTGTGGACAAGGAAAAGGCCTCCCTCACCGGGGTGAGCACCGAGGAGGTCTCCGAAACCATGCGCATCGGCCTGGGGGGTATGAGCGCGGGGCTTCTCCACATCGAGAAGGAACTCGATCCTGTCGAGCTGTTCCTGCGGATACCCCTTCAGGAGAGGGCGGGTGTTCTACCCCTCTCGGAGATGACTATCAAGTCCGCCCAGGGGCGTGATGTCCCCGTATCGGAAGTAATCTCGGTGCACGAGACACTGCAGGACAAGACGATCTACCACAAGAATCTCAAGCGTGTCACCTATGTGATCGGGGATGTGGCAGGGACCGAGGAGAGCCCTGTGTACGCGATCCTGAAGATGAAGCAGCGTGTGAAGGAGATGAAACTCCCCGAAGGGTATGAACTGAAGCAGTACTCCGCGGTCCAGCCGTGGCTCGATGACCGTTACTCGATGAAGTGGGACGGCGAGTGGCACATTACCTATGAGGTCTTCAGGGACCTGGGAATCGCCTTCGGTGCCGTCCTGGTACTTATCTATATCCTCGTCGTAGCGTGGTTCAGGAACTTCGTCAGCCCGCTCGTGATCATGGCGCCCATTCCTCTCACCCTTGTCGGCATTCTCCCGGGCCACTGGCTCTTCGGCGCGTTTTTCACCGCCACGTCAATGATAGGGTTCATCGCGCTCTCGGGCATCATAGTACGTAATTCCATACTCCTTATAGATTTCGTCAGGATGGAATGGGCCATGACAGGGCAGCTGAAAGAGGCCCTCATCAAGGCGGGCACTGTCCGGTTCAGGCCGATCGTGCTGACGGCGGCAGCGGTTGTCGTGGGTTCCTTCGTAATGCTCTTCGATCCCATCTTTCAGGGACTCGCAATCTCGATGATGTTCGGAGCGGTCGCGGCAACGGGACTCACATTGATAGCCGTTCCGCTCCTGTATTACGAACTTTTCAAGGGGAAGGACGCTCCTGAGCGGCTCCCCGGGGAGTCAACGGAACAGAACTCAGGCGGTCATGTGTAACGGCTGCGCGTCAGGTTGGTGAATCACTCCAACTGCATGCGGTAAATGGATCGGCGACGACGGATGCCGAAGTGACCAGTCCACCTGGAAAGGACTTGAGCCGCCCGCCCCGTTGCTGCTGCGAATGCTGAATAATCTCGCCGATGTCACAAAAGGAGGGACTCATATGTATATGGCTAGGACTGACGGCTGGTACCTTGAGAGGATCATATGGCTCATCGCGGGGACCTTTACCCTTTCGAGCGCTATCCTTGCGTGGGTGCACAGCCCTTACTGGCTTATACTCACGGCGCTCGTAGGTGTGAACCTCATCGTTTTCGCACTGAGCGGCTTCTGCATAATGGCGAACATCCTCTATAAGCTGGGGGCACGGTCTGCTATATCTGGGGAGGCGCGCGTCACTCAACCTCGCGCACAAGCGAGATGAAATCATCGCAGGCGGGATTCGTCAACCATGTGATTCGCGAGTCATGCCGCCTGTTCAGGACGGCTGCCGCGAAAGGGCATTCGAGGCGGCACCCCACGGCAGTTTCTTGCTGACACTCGTCACTGACATTTTGTTCTTGACCCGTCTCCGTTCTCTTGTTGCCCAAAAGGGTGAAAAATCAAGACGAATAGCGACGAGGCCTGCATGGCACAACCGCATTCGCTCGTTATCCCGCCGTCGGACCGGAGTAGTGAACGCAGAACAGCCGTTTGATGAGCATCGTTCCGTAGCTTCCCCGCGGTGAGGTGAACGTGAGCAGCAATTTCTTTCTGCCCTCATAGATCTCGTCGTCCCCCGTTTTGACGGCGAGACGACCGGGGGTCACAAGCGCGTTCCTTCCGGTGCTCTTGAAGAATGCCTGACGTATCGCCCTCATGTTGAACATCGGCGGCGTCACCTTCCGTTCCCCGAGGACGTCGCGATAGAGTGAGTCGGTAAATGCGTCGGGCATTCTCGCGTTGGCAGCAGGAGTCGGAAGGACGAGTCCCCGGAGCTTGATCAGGTTTCTTTCGCCCAGTGTTTTGTAGAAGACGTAGTCACCGGCGACGCCTCGATACCGGAATGCATCCTCTTTGGCGAATCTCTTCACGATCCTCCTGAGAACTTCATTCCATAGGAAGGACTGATAGGCTGATATGAAGAGAGACATCTCCTCGCGGGGGATTCGCTGAAGCAGCGGGAGGAACGCCTTCTGATCGCGCTCGAGTGCTGCGAATGAGTCTCCTTCGAACGCTGTCTTTGCCTTTTCCAGACAGGCCGTCCAGTCGCCCCAATGGTCGAAGAAGAACCGTTTCCGTTCCTTCTCCTGCCTCCTGTCTTCAGGATGGACGTGGGTCAGCAATATTTTGAGGGCGCCGTTGTAATGGCGTTTGATCAGCTTCTCCGCGATAAACCCCTGTGCCTGATCGTAGCTGCCGAACCTCTGGTCGTCAAAATAATTGGGATATCCGAGAGACTCGGCGCCGCGCGCTTCACTGACGGACCGGCGCGACTCTTCTTCGGTCAGGTCCCTCACGGTGATTTCAAAACGGTTCGATTGGATGAGGTCCGGCCCCATCTGCCTTTCACTGAATCCCACGGGATGAAGGCTGTAGTTCTTCTCGGTCACCTTGATGCCGCTCCGGTAGCCGGGGCCCCTGGTGTCGATGGTCACGTATTGGACTGTGTGGCCGTACCTGTCTTTCCTTCCACCGTAGGAGAAACGGCTATAGGAGATGGCGAGCTCTTTCGAGAGCCTCCTGAGGAGGTCCACGGTGTTCCAGCCTTCCTTGGTGAGCACGAACACGGCAAAGGGACCTGACCTCCCGACCCTGAGGGAGGTGATCTCCTCAACAACGAAGTCTTCAGGCCGCACCTTTATCTTCATGGAGAGAGTGTGAGCCTGCCGTGATCAAGGGTCCCCGCGGAAAGCTCATCCCCTTGAGGCCGGTCATCAGGGTCTTCCATTGGGTCCTCCACCGTACTAGACTGCTGCCACTCTTGGACTTCAGCTGTCACTGATGCCGCCAGTGAATGTGAAAAGCGGATTTGGCGGCCATTGCCTGTATGGAATATCATACTACAGTAAGTGATTGTAGTGGCTGATAAACTTTGCCAAGCACGGGTGAAGCTCAAATCGGGAGTTGGTGTGAAATCCATACAGCCTCAAATCATATACCGCCGTCTGAAGGGCAGCTGCGCTTGTGTTATGGAAGTAAAACAATAAGATATGAATTCGAGGGTGCTATGGCATCATGCTTGCAAATATAAATACAGCAAATGCGACAGGGTCGCAGAAAGCATGTAGCGAGTCAATCTGCACCTGTCGCTTGAATAGAGCAAGTCTGTGCACTCTCTCCCAAAGGGGAGGTAAGACCAAGCCCCCATTACCTCCCCTACCTCCTTTTCCTTCCCCATCTCCATGATCCTGCCTTGCGGCAAACACCGGAGGATCTTAGCGATCAGATGGTGGACGGAGATGAAATCAAACGACTACCGTTCAACATCCCCGTGAAAGTAATTGTCTCGTCCGAAGGGGTTGGCTCCGCAGAATACTTCCGTCAGGGGAATCACCCCTGGTTAGCGCCTCCTCTCAACACAGGCACTCCCTATCGCGGGAGGCAGTAGTGAAGCCCGTTTACCGATATCACTCGGGCGGCGGCGGGTAACTGGCAGGAGGCGGATACGTGTATCTGGGCGTCGTTGAGGATGGCGGAGCGGTAAACTGCCCCTGCACGGGAACGCGGTTACCTTTCGCGTACATGCATTGTATGTAAGCATTGTCGTAGCGCCGTTGGTTCTCGTAGTAGGAAGCTGACGCGTAGCTGCCGCCCACGGCGGTGCCGAGTATAAGCCCGCTCGCAGCACCGATAGCCGCGCCAGCGCCCAGATTGCCTGAGGCACTGCCGATGGCCGCACCTGCCGCTGCTCCCAAGGCGGTGCCGGCGACAGCGCTTCCCACTGCTGCGTTCTGCCCGGCCTGCTGGGCGCTCACTCCGCCCACCTGCTCGTAGGCGAACTGGCGGCATAAGAGGTCATCCATGCGAAACTGCTCGAAGCTCTTGCCTGTCCCGGGAAGTGACATCACGCTGGGCCCGGTGGGGATTGTTGCGCACGCTGAGAGCGTTGCGGCTATTACGAGAACCGATAACACCAGCGAGCGATTCATGGCACTACCTCGCCGTCCCCGGCGGTGGCTCAGCAGGCACAGTCTCCCAGCCGCCCGGACATTCCCTGACATAAGGGTAATATTTCTTCGAGTCGGGGCAGTAAAACCAGATGGCCGGCGGAGCAGACGACTCCTGGGGCTGGTTCCGCTCGATGTAAGACTGCGGCGTCGACGGCACGGTAACCGCAGGCGGGTAATAATAAGGTGAATAATAAGGATAATAATAGGGATTGTAATAGGGAGCATAGTAAGGATAATAATAGGGACCCGGGTAGTACCCCCAGAACGGCACGCCGATCGACAGACCGAACCTGAAGTTTGAGCCACGATGACCCCAGCCCCCGCCCCAGCCGCCGTAGTGTCCTCCCCCGCCGCGGTAATAACCGCCCCCGCCGCCGTAGTGTCCGCCCCCGCCGCGGTAACCATCCGCGGATGCTATGTCACTTGCCAACAGGCTCATCACGACCACGATCAGAGCCACGGTCAATACTGCCATCAAGGTTTTCATTTCTCCTACCTCTCACTACGCAAGGCACATGCATCATTTATAAGATGCCGTGTAGGATGCGCTTTCGTACACGTTCCTTCAGTGTGATACGGTGCACATTCACGGTCCCGCATCTATTCATATGTTATGCCTCAAAAATCGGTGTTGTCAAGAAGAGTCAGCAATGAGAATGCAGGAATTCCTCGCCTCGACGTTATGTGAAAAATGATGCACCGAGCAGAGCGGAAATGCCCGAAGCCTTTCTGAGAGTGAGCCAAAGCGAACGCAGCCGCGGCGGGACAATTTGGATGGTGACGGCGTCACATCAGAGAGCAAATCTGATACAATGTCCCGTTGCCATGATTGTCCAGCAGCTCATAAACGGCCTTACCGTCGGCTGCGTCTATGCGCTAATAGCCCTCGGTTATACGATGGTCTACGGCATCCTTGAACTGATCAACTTCGCCCACGGCGAGGTGTATATGCTCGGGGCGTATCTCGGTATAATTTTCATGGGTATCTTCACGGCCTTGGGTCTGACGGGACAGAGCCTTGTGCTGTCGGTCGGAATGACGCTGATCCTTGTCGTGGTGCTCTGTGCGGCTTACGGGTTCACGATCGAGAAAGTGGCGTACAAGCCCTTGCGCCGCGCGCCGAGACTCAGTCCCCTCATCAGTGCGATCGGCGTCTCCATCTTCCTCCAGAATTATGTGATGCTTACACAGGGCGCAACTGACAAGGTCTTCCCGCTTCAGTTCGGCGAGACACGACTCGAGGTCATGGGTGCCCAGGTGACACACCTGCAATGTCTTATCATCATCGTCTGCATGCTCCTCATGTTAGGCCTGAGGCTCTTTGTGTTGAGAACGAGGGTCGGTAAGGCGATGCGCGCGACAGCGCAGGACAAGACGATGGCCGCTCTCGTGGGCATCAACGTCAACAGTATCATCTCGGTCACGTTCGTGATAGGCGCAGGCCTTGCTGCGGTGGCCGGACTCATGATCGCAGCCTACTACGGGGTGATCAACTACTTCATCGGATATATCGCAGGCATCAAGGCTTTCACCGCAGCGGTCCTCGGGGGTATCGGGAGCATCAGGGGAGCTATGCTCGGCGGGATTACCCTTGGCCTCGTGGAGAACATGGGGGCGGCATACCTTTCGAGCGAATACAAGGACGCCTTCGCATTCATCCTCCTCATCGTCATTCTTCTCATCAAACCCTCTGGAATCCTGGGCAGGGAGACGATCGACAAGGTGTGAAAGGATGCGGGACGGGAGGAGAGGCGCGAAGGAAGACACTGCCCGCATGTTCACGGTTCTAAACCGGTCACCATTTTTCCGGCCCCTCCTCATCGCTGCGTGGGCTTCGATTCTCTTTTTGCCGTTGACGAACGCCGGGACAGCTGCCATGTTCTTTCTTGTTATGGCCTCGGCTCTTGGAGTCTTCGCTCTGTTCAGGAGGAGCGGGATCCCGCAGAGGCTGAAGCTGCCCGATATCTCTTCATTCTCCGGCCGCCTGTCTCATCTCCTCGACGGTCGCGTCCGTCCGCTGATGATCTTCGTCATGCTCGGTGTTATCGTCGTCCTGCCGTTTGTGCTCAAGGACTATTACCTCGACGTTCTCATCGTCGCCGGCATTTATGCCCTCCTTGCGATTGGCCTCAACGTCATCGTCGGTTTTGCCGGCCTTCTCAACCTCGGCTTTGCTGCGTTTTATGCGATCGGCGCTTACACCTACGCACTTCTCAACACCAAGCTGGGCCTCAGCTTCTGGGCCTGTCTCCCCGTTTCGGCCCTCCTTGCATGCTGCGCGGGGATGCTGCTTTCGATCCCTGCCCTGCGGCTTAGGGGGGACTATCTTGCGATAGTGACACTCGGCTTCGGCGAGATAGTTCGGCTGGTGCTGAACAACTGGGACAGCTTCACCAACGGGCCTAACGGCATCACGGGAATCGCCGGTCCCCATCTGATGGGCATGTCGCTCGGAAGCCTTCATCGGTATTATTACGTCGTGCTGGCCTTTGTCCTGTTTTCGGTGGTGATTACGAGAAGGATCAAGTATTCGAGGATAGGGCGGGCGTGGATCGCCCTGAGGGAGAACGAGATCGCAGCGTCGACGATGGGCGTCAACACGACGCGGTATAAGGTCTACGCCTTCAGCCTCGGGACATTCTGGGCAGGCATCGCAGGGATCCTTTTTGCTGCAAAGATGCGCTTCGTGTCTCCCGAGAGCTTCACGTTCCTTGAGTCCATCCTTATCATCAGCATGGTGATCCTAGGAGGCATCGGGAGCGTGTACGGGGCCGTGTTGGGGGCGCTCATCCTCATCATCCTTCCGGAAGTGCTGAGGGAACTTCAGCTTTACCGCATGCTCATCCTCGGTGCGGGACTTGTGTTGCTCATGATCTTCAAGCCCCAGGGCATTCTGGGCGGAGGGAATGATGCACGTCCTGGAAGTTAGCTCCCTGAGCAGGTACTTCGGCGGCGTGAAGGCCGTGGACGGCGTGAGCTTCGACGTGAGCCGCGGACGCATCGTGAGCATCATAGGCCCTAACGGAGCGGGGAAGACGACTCTCTTCAACTGTCTCACCGGAGTCATCAAGCCGACGAGCGGCAGCATTCTCTTTGAGGGGCGCGATCTCGCGAGCCTCCCGCCTCACAGGATCACGGAGGCGGGCGTGGTCCGTACGTTCCAGAACATTCGCCTTTTCCCGGAGATGTCGGTCCTGGAGAACGTGATGGTAGCGCAGCACACGCGCCACCGCTATGGCCTGTTGAGTGCTGTGTGGCGGGGCACTGCTTTCAGGAGCCGGGAGCAGGCGATACGCGACAAGGCTCTGGAGTGCCTTCGGTTCGTCGGCATCGACCGTTATGCGGGCCTCATGGCAGGCAGGCTTCCCTATGGCAGCCAGAGAAGGCTCGAGATCGCACGGGGACTCGCCGCAGAGCCGAAGCTCGTGCTTCTCGATGAACCCACTGCGGGGATGAACCCGACAGAGACTTCTGAAGTGATGTCGCTCATAGAGAGGGTGAGGGTAATGGGAAAGACCATCCTGCTCATCGAGCACGACATGCGCCTGGTCATGGGCATCTCGGATGAGATCATCGTCCTCGACCACGGGGTCAAGATTGCAGAGGGTTCCCCTGAAGAGGTGAGGAACAATTCTCTTGTGATCGAGGCTTATCTCGGGCGGGAGGAGCTGCACTGATGCTCCATCTGCGAAACCTGGAGACATCGTATGGCCCTATCGGGGCTCTGAGGGGAATCGATCTCGATGTGCATCGCGGAGAAATAGTCTGCCTGATCGGGAGCAACGGCGCGGGCAAGAGCACTGCACTCATGACAATATCCGGCGTGCTCCGGCCGCAGACGGGAGACGTGATCTTCGAAGGGGAAAGCGTAGCGATGATGCTTCCCCATCAGATTGTCGGCAGGGGCATATGCCAGGTCCCAGAGGGCAGGCGGATATTCCCGAGGCTCACGGTGATCGAGAACCTCGAGATGGGCACCTTCAGCAAGGGAGGTGCCAATATGCGGAAGAACCTCGATCGCGTCTTCACGCTCTTCCCGCTGTTGCGTGACCGAATGCGGCAGATGGGGGGAACATTGAGCGGCGGAGAACAGCAGATGCTCGCCATCGGCCGGGCGCTGATGGCTGAGCCGAAGCTCCTCCTTCTCGATGAGCCCTCACTGGGTCTTGCGCCCATGATGGTGAGCAGAATTGTCGAGACTGTCAGGGAGATCAACAGGGAGGGAGTCACGATTCTGCTGGTGGAGCAGAACGCCAAGGCCGCTCTCACGCTTTCCCAGAGGGGATATGTCCTTGAGAACGGCGTAATTAAGCTGCACGGCAGCAGCGAAGAACTGCTTCACAACGACGAAGTCCGTCGAGCATACCTCGGCGTGTAAGAGACACCCCGCGATCTCTCTGTGCTATCATAGAAATTACCATGAAAGCCCGTGCGCATCTCTTGATCGACGGAAGGGTCCAAGGGGTTTTCTTCAGGGCTTTCACGAGGGACGTCGCCCGCTCCCTTGGCCTCGACGGGTGGGTCAGAAACCTCCACGATGGCCGTGTCGAAGCGATATTCGAGGGGGATAAGGCCCTCATAGAGAAGGCAATTCAGCAGTGTTATCAGGGTCCTCCTTACGCACGGGTGAGCGACGTCGACATAACGTGGGAGGACCGGCTTGAAGGCCTGACCGGCTTCAGCGTGAGGTACTGATCCCGGCGTGATCTCATCGTTGAGGGAAAAGGTCCTTGCAGGCGGAGCGCTCACAAGTCGGGAGATGCTCTCCCTTGCCGGGACGCCCCGCCATCTCCTGCCGGAACTTTTTGCCGCGGCACATCGCATCCGCATCGCCTTCAGGGGTCTCGCCACCGAATTATGCGCAATCGTGAACGCCAAGTCAGGGGCCTGCCCCGAGGACTGCGCATACTGTGCGCAGTCGATGAACAGTATATGGCGGAGTGCAGTCTACCCGCTTTTGCGCAGAGAAAAGGTGGTTGAGAAGGCTCGCGAGGCGAAAGAGGAGCGCGTGGGACGGTTCAGTGTCGTGACGAGCGGCAGGAGAGTCACAAGGGCTGAACTCCGTCGGATCGCTCCGATGATCGAAGATGTCCGGTCCCTTGGCGTTATGCCCTGCGCGTCCCTCGGCCTGCTGGACAGAGACGCGCTCAGTTTCCTAAGAGACCACGGACTCGATCGCTACCATCACAATATCGAGACGTCTGAGCGTTTCTTTTCGTCGATATGCACGACTCACACCTATCGAGACAAGGTGAAGACGATAGAGGCTGCCCTGTCAGCGGGGCTTTCAGTCTGTTCCGGCGGGATATTCGGACTAGGGGAAACGTGGGAGGACAGGGTCGACATGGCAGTGGGTCTCAGGGAAATGACGGTGCATTCGGTTCCGGTGAACTTTCTGATCCCCATCGAGGGGACTCGACTCGGCGACCGGGGGCTGCTGCAGCCGCTGGAGGCGCTTTCAATTGTGAGCCTCTTTCGCTTCATACTTCCCGACAGGGAGATCCGCATATGCGGGGGGCGCACCCGAGTGCTTGGCGACCTCCA
>JBLMXV010000012.1:0-30466 GCA_050257935.1 Chloroflexota bacterium | reverse complement strand
CGACGACATCCTGAGGTGTGATGCGCTCAAGATTTCTCTTCACCCATTCCTCCCTGCCGAGACTCTGACGGGGAAGGGACTCAGAAGATATTATGCAATGACCCTCGCCCCAGGGCCTCCAGTTCTGTTGTCCGGCACCGAAGAGGGCTACCACCGGGGTGCCGACAGCCGCGGCTATGTGCATCGGTGCCGTATCGACACCGAAAAAGAGGACCGAACGCTGCGTTACCGCAGCGAGTTGTTTTATCGTGATCTTCCCGCTCAGGTCGACGAGGTGATTCTGACTGAGCTTTTCCTTCAGGTTGCAGAGCGAGAGGATAGCCTTCACTCTCTCGAGTTCTCCTTTGTCCGGTGATGCGGTGACAATTACCTTCATCCCTCTATCGGTGAGCCATCGTATCACTTCCGCCATGAAGCTGTCCTTCCAACACTTGAATAGCCACCGCGAGGTGGGATGGACATGTACGATGCGATCTGTCTCGCTCACGCCGCGTTCGGCCAGGATTCTCCCGATCGAGGTTCGCGCCTCTTCCGGTATGTGAAAGTCAACGGAAAGATCGTCTGTCGAGATCCCGAACTGGGCGATGACGTCAAGGTTCTTGATGACCGAATGCTGCCCGCGCTTTCTTAATTTCGCGAGATGCGTGTAGAGATATCGTTTGCCGAAAAGTCCTTTTCGCCCCGGGTCATAAGCGAGCCTGTAGCGCGCCCCTGAAAAGTACGCGATAACAGCCGACCGGTCACCGCTGGTAAGTGATACGGACATGTCAAAGTGATGCTGCCGGAGCTGTCTCAGGAAGGAGAGTTCACAGAGGTAGCGCTGAGCAGGGTTCCTGCGCTTGATCGTCCTGTCGAAGAGTACAATCTCGTCCACGAGCGGGTTGCCGGTAATGACCTCTTCGGTGCCTGAGTTCACGAGTGCGGCAATCCTGGCTTCGGGGAAGTGTTCGCGCAACGCCCTGAAGACAGGTACCGTCAGCAGAACGTCCCCGATGTGACGCAGTTTTATCACGACTATGTTTCTTACCGCTTCAAAGGGATTATTTTGGGTCATACTCAAGTCACGTACGACGCTTGTCTTCGTTTCTTCCCCGTGCGCGTGTGGAGAGCCAGTAGTTGTAAAACACCCGTGGCACCCGTTTTAGAAGGCGGATGTGCTGCCTGAAACCCCGCGCATTGCGCCACAGCAGGCGAAAGATGCCCCGCTCAACCAGTTCCGCGTAGAGTTGTATCCGCAACTTCCGGTCGGATAGGCCGCGAATGCCATGTAGAATGCCTAGCCCTTCTTTGGCGATCTGCCAGTGTAATTCACCAAAAATCGGCACCCTTTCCGCGTAACGCCTGTTGATGTTTTCAAGCAGCTCTACGATCTGCATGTAACAGCGCGCGGTCTTCACTTTCCGCTCCACCGAAGGGCGATGAGACGATGAGTTCTTGTGCAGCAAGTACTTGTAGAAAGGTATGTTCAGGTACCGCACTCGCTCTGCATTGAGCAGCAACTCCGTGGTCCATGGTATGTCCTGATGACCGAGCCCCGGCTCAAACTGAAATCTGTTGGCTTCGACGAATTCGCGTCTGTAAAGGTTGAGCCAGGTGACATGCAGAAACCTCCGGCTTCGGAGCCCCCGCCTCAACCAGTCTGCACCTGTAATGACGCCGGTGGTTTGCACGGACTCCGGGAAGATCAATCTTTCGGGCCGGTTGTCATCGTACCGGTAGAATCCGTTACAGGTCACGATGTCCAGATCATCTTCGAGAGCTGCTGACAACAGTGTCCGGTACATTCCCGGCAGGACAACGTCATCGGCATCGGGAAATGCCAGGTAGCGGCCGCGCGCCGTCGCCATGCCGGTGTTCCTCGCCACGGACACTCCCCCATTTTCCTGGTTGATCAGGACAATCTCGGGGTAACGCTCTTGATAGTCCTTGACTATGGATGCAGAGTCGTCGGTGGAACCGTCGTTAACAACGACGATCTCCCGACGTTCTCTCGGCTCCTGTGCCACGAGAGACTCGAGAAAAGCCGGCAAGAATCTGGCCGCGTTGTAGACAGCTACGACTATGCTCAGATCGATCGGATTTCTATTTGTCTCGGTCATTCGCGTGTGGGCAGCCTTACTGTGCCGGGTGAAACCGACGGCGGTATGCAGGGCAGCACAAGGGTGTCAAGTCTGCGGAAGACGCAAGCATCTTACAGGGGCCTGCAGATACAAAGTATACGACAAAAGGCTGTTTTCCCTCCAACGCTTCTCTCAGAACCGGCACGACCGCTCTGTAAGCACGCGTATACCCGTCAAGCGTTGAGATTGTAATGATTGTGGGGTTAGGTACTTTAGAGCCGAATATTTTATAATATCGCATGTTTGCCGCTTGGTCTGAAAAAAAAGCGAGTTTTTTCTTCTATACTACCCCGATAGTCCTTCTCAACACAATAATCTCACTGTGCATCTCACAGTCGCTCCTCGATAATGCCTCGAACCAAGATGCCATTGTTCTGACGGACGTTCTCTCATTCGTAGCCCATTATTTCGCGCTCAATCTCGCTGTTGGCCTCATCGCGTGGGTCTCATCGCTGGCGCTCAGACCGCGGCTCACAACAGCGGTGAATGTCGTCCTGTTCCTCCTCTTTCAGGTGGTTCTCCTGGTGGACGTGAGGATATATTCGATCTTCCGTTTTCACATAAATGGACTTGTCCTCAACGTGATTACCACGGAAGGAGCGGGAGACTCGGTCGTCATTGGAAGGGACACCCTTCTGAGCTTCGCGGCGGCGGTGCTCGTTGTGCTTCTTGTGGAACTTGCAATTAACATCTTTACGGGCGCGTACGTGAAGAGGCTCTCCGCCGAGCGGCGCATCCTTATAGAGAGGATGTCGAAGGCACTGCTCTGTATCGGCGTGATGCTCATCGTTGCGGAAAAGGGACTGTATGCCTATGCGGACATCATGAACAAAACGGAAATCACAAAGACCGCTAAACTCTATCCCTTGTACCAGCCGTTCACTGTCAAGGGATTCGCCAGACGGGTGCTCCATGTCGATGTCAACAGAGAAGAAGCATTCAAGGTAAGAAAGGGAGGCGATGCGGTCTCTTACCCGAAGAAGCGCCTCGTCTTTGATTCCACGCGAGACATGCGGTACAACATCATCGTCATCGTACTCGAAGGGGCTCGTTTCGATATGTTGAGCGAGGAGGTGATGCCCAACGTGTGGAAGTTCGGCAGGGAGCATACCATGTTCATGAACCATTACAGCGGCGGCAACGCGACGAGATTCGGCGTTTTCTCTCTTTTCTACGGCCTGCCGGGTACGTACTGGCACACGTTCCTTGCGAACAGGATCTCGCCGCTGCTGATTGACACCTTCCTTGAAAAGGGGTATGACTTCAAGATCCTGTCAAGCACAAAGCTGACATTCCCTGAGCTGAGGAAGACGGTATTTCTGAGGCTGCCCGACTATATCGTTGATTCACACCCGACTGCAGACTTTGCCGAAAGGGACAGGATCATCAGCGACACGCTTATCGACTATGTCTCCACGCGCAACGAGGACCGGCCGTTCTTCGCCGTCCTCATCTATAACGCGTCGCACCAGATGTACAAATACCCGCCGAGTTTCGAGAAGTTCCGGCCGGTCGTTCCAAAGGAACTGGATTACTTCAAAGACGTGACGCCCGAGAACATCCCCAAGGTGAGAAACCGCTACAAGAATTCCCTCTATTACGACGATTACCTTATCGGGAGGATCATCGAGACGTTGCGGAAGAAGAAACTCCTCGACAATTCCGTCGTCGTGATCACCGGCGACCATGGCGAGGAATTTGAGGAGAAGGGGTTTCTCGGCCACAACTCTTCTTTCAACGATTACCAGACCAAGACCCTATTCGTGATGAACTACCCAGGACAGGGGCCGCGCGTCGTGACAAGACTCACCTCCCATACCGATCTCGTCCCGACCCTGATGGGAAGTCTCGGCTGCACCTCCCCGGTGGAATATTACGCTCAAGGCGTGTCTCTTCTGAACGGCGATGGGAACGGCCGCAGGTACGTCACGGCTGCGAGCTGGGACAAGGCTGCCCTCATCAATGACGAGTTCGTCTTCAGCTTTACCACCGAGCTTTACAATTTGTCCGCCATCAAGGTGAACAGGAGAGGCGGCTTCGCTCCCGCAGCGACCGATGAAACACAGCACAGGGAGATGCGGGGCATGCTGCTTGATTTCGCTGGCCAGATGGCTGAATTCGCCAGATAGGGCATGAATAAGATCAAGGTGCTCCACCTGTATCAGAATTCGCAGGTGGGGGGGATTCAGCTGCAGCTTCTGAGCCTGTTCAATGCCTACGACCGGGATGTGCTCACTCCCCTTTTTTGCTGCCTTGGTCCGAAATTGGGGATAGTACCAGAAATGGAGAGACTCGGGGTCGAGGTGATCGCCCTGAACAGAGTGAGGTATAGCCGGTTCTCGCCTGGCATCATCATGGAGCTGTACCGCGTGATGAAAGAGCGGGGGATACATGTCCTCAGGACACACAAGTATCGCTCCAATTTTTACGGCAGGGTGGCAGCGTTTCTTGCACGAGTCCCCGTCGTGATTGCGTCAGAACACAACATATATCAGGACAAAGAGCTGCGTGTGACCAGGAGGGTCGTGAACAAGGTCTTGTCTCTGGTGTGTGACAAGATCGTGGCGGTGTCAGAAGCGATCAGGGAGGACATCGTGAGGTATGATCGCGTCGCGCCTTCGAAGGTGATCATTGTCAGAAACGGCGTCGACGTCGCGAAGTTCAAGGCAGAAGGGAGCTACAGGGACATCCGGAAGGAATTCGGCATTGACAGGAATGATTTCCTCATCGGCTTCGTCGGCCGCCTCGTCTCTAACAAGAGTCTTCCGAACCTCGTGAGAGCCTTCTCGGCGCTCAGGGCAAAGGCATGGCCGGTGACACTGCTCATCGTCGGGGAAGGATCGATGATGGAAGAGCTGAAAAGCATGGCACGACAGGACAGAGTAACCGATTCGGTTATCTTTACCGGGATTAGACGTGATATCCCTGACATTCTGTCCGCTCTGGACGTCTTTGTGCTGCCGTCGGTGAACGAGGGCCTCCCGAATGCCCTTCTCGAGGCCATGGCGATGGGCAAGGCAGTGGTCGCCTCCGAAGTTGCCGGTGTGCCGGAGGTTGTCGAGCCGGGCGTGACCGGAGTGCTCGTGCCCATGGAAGATCACAGTGCCCTCGAAAAGGCGTTGAGCAGGCTCTTCGAAGACAGGGGCCTTGCGGCGTGCCTGGGAAGGGCGGCACGGGAGGCGGTCGAAAAGGAATACAGCATCAATGCGACGGCAGCCAGGTGGCACACGCTCTACTGCTCACTCCTTGAACAAAAAGGTGTGCGCCTGTGACGCCGGTCCAGATTACTTTACAGCAAATGGCTTGATGTAAGACCGGTTTCACTTCGGGGCACTACGTGCCTCCCAGGCCTTAGCGTACTTCAGGAAGGTGTAGGATCCGTAGAGGACCGCGAGCAGAAACCCGTGCGTCCCGTCCCTGAACCCCTGTCTCAGCAGGAACATTTTCAGAAAGACGAGAGGCGGATTCAGGACCATGGATCGTATGAGGGATGTGGGCCTCCTGGTGCACAGCTCCTTCGCAGCAAGTGCGCTGTAAATCTCCATCTTGCCGAGATATTCTGACAGGCTTCTGTACGAGTAGTGCTCAAGGGGTTCGCGGAGGTATCCCACAGGCCCCATCACAGCCACTTTTTCGTGGACCTCGCGAGGCTCAACGCGTGACACGGTCTTCCTGAACAGCCTCAACGTGTAGTCGGGCCACCACCCGCTGTAGCGGATCCAGGTGCCGAGGAAGTAGTTGCGCCGCGGCAGGTAGAACCCGGAAAAACGCGATGCCGCGATGCCTTCGACCATCTCGGATTTGAGGCCCGGTGTCACCCGTTCATCGGCATCGAGGATGAGCACCCATTCGCCCCGTGTGTAATCGACTGCCCGCTGCTTCTGGGCAGAGTATCCGGACCACTCGTGCTGGTAGATCCGCTCCGTATATGTTCTTGATATCTCGACGGTCCTGTCTTCGCTGAAGGCGTCGACGACAACGATGTCCTCGAAGTCTCTGATACTCTCGAGAGCATCCCGGATGTTCTTTTCTTCGTTCTTGGTGACTATGGCGACAGAGATCGGGATTTTACGATCCACCTGTGTGACCTGAAAATTGATTGTCTTATAGTACCTTAAAGGGGATCAAAAAGGCAGAAGACTCGCACCCGACGTTCACACGCGACCTGCACGCGCACGAACGATCAAGTCCAGGAAGCCCCGGATCAACCTCCTATCCGCGACATGGGCCTCAGGCGTGAGACAGCCCGTTCGGTGTCCAGGGTGTGTCCGCGGGGTTTGATCTCGACTGAGAGCTTCAGGAGCCTCTCTATCTCCTGGTCCGGAGCACCGGAGCGGAGCGCGGACCTCAGGTCTATCTCGGTCTCGGAAAAGAGGCACGGCCTGAGTTTCCCGTCAGAGGTGAGCCTGAGACGGTTGCAGGACTCGCAAAAGTGATGGGTGAGCGGGCTGATGAACCCCACCACTCCCGGCGCCCCGTCATACCTGAAATAGCGCGCAGGTCCCGACCTTCGCGCCTTCACGGGACTGAGGGGACCCAATGCAGAGACCCGTCTTTTGATCTCGTCTGTTGAGACATACCGTTCTTCACTCCACATTTCACGGGGGCCTATGGGCATGAATTCGATGAACCGCACGTGGTAGGGAGTCGTCATGGTGAGCCGCGCGAAGTCCTCTATCTCGTCATCGTTAATGCCCCGCACCGGCACCATGTTCAGCTTGATCGGGGCGAGCCCGAGCCGTTCCGCCTCGTGAATGCCGTCGAGCACAGTCTTGATGTCACCGCCTCTCGTGATTTCACTGAAGCGGTCGGGCCTGAGAGAATCGAGGCTTATGTTGACCCGTCTCAGCCCCGCTTCTGCAAGCGATTCCGCATGACGAGCGAGGAGCACACCGTTGGTCGTCATGCTGATGTCTTCTATTCCGGCGACGGCGTTGAGGGAGGATATGAGGAAGGGAAGGTTTCTGCGGACGAGCGGTTCGCCTCCGGTGATCCTGATCTTCCTGACGCCGAGCCCGGCGGCGACACTCACGATCCGTATGATCTCTTCATACGTCAGGATATCACGATGCTTGATCAGTTGCACTCCCTCCGTAGGCATGCAGTACACGCACCTGAGGTTGCACCGGTCGATAACCGAGATCCGCATGTAGTCGATCTGACGTTCGTATGTGTCGCGAATCATTGAAGTTTGGCCAAGATGGACCTCGCAGCGCGAATCCTGCCTTTTGGGAGCGTCCCGCTGCGGCTATTTCTTCTTCTTCGGCGGGGCAGGTTTTTTCGGCGAGATCTCAGCGAGCTTTTTCTCTGCCAGTTCCGCCTCCGCGGACTGGGGATACTTCTCGATGACCCGTTCGAGGATCACCTTCCCAGTTTTCTTGTCCCCGAGTTCAATGAAAGAGTAAGCCTGCTTGAGCATCGCGCCGCGGGCCTTGTCGTGGGATGGAAATGTCTTGAGCAGAGTTTCATACGCCAGGATCGCGTCCTCGAACTTCTTCTCCGCGTAGTAAGACTCACCGGTCCAGTAATAGGCATTCGGCACGAGAGCATGTTTGGGATGGTCCTTGATGAGTCTTTCAAACTTCTGCCGCGCTTCGCCGTAACGCTTTTCCTTGAACGCGATCTGGCCGTCGTCGTAGAGCCTCTGCGAGTCTGACGGCGACGGAGGGGAGACACTCTTTTCCTGCGGTGTCCCAGGGGTCTCCTTTGATTCCTCAGGCGCGACGCCCCTTTCGGCATCAGCTTTCGCTCGCATTTCCTTGAGTGTGTTCTCAAGGGCCGTGATCTTGGCTTGTTGGACGTCTCTCTCGGTGCGGAGGTCTCTGACGGTCTTATCCATAAAGTACTTGTACTCGTCGAAACGGCCCCGCAATGACTGCAGCTCCTTCATGACATCCGAAGACTGCGTGAGCAGCGAAGACTGGCTGTCTCGAATTCCGGTGACGGAGGTGACGTCTTTCGACATCTCGCCCATCCGCTCCCGCAATTGCGAGAGTTCCTTTTTCTGGCTTACCTGTTCCATCCTCAGCGCCGTCACGTCACTTCTCAGGGTGTCGAACTCGGAGGTCGTCGCACACCCTGTTATGACGACGAGGGCTAGCGCTACCGCTGCCAAAATCAGCATACAACGGCTCGTGAGGCTCCTTGCCAATCGTATGAGGCAGGGAGCGTGCGCGTGACACACGACCATCACCGCGTCTCCTTCACGAACACGAAGTGAGCCCTTCTGTTCTTGCTCCAGCATGACTCGGTGCTCTCCGTGCAGAGGGGTTTCTCCTCGCCGTAACTCACGGTTTCGATGCGGGAAGCCGCCACTCCGAGGGAGAGGAGGTAGTCTTTTACCGCTTTGGCTCTCCGTTCTCCGAGGGCGAGGTTGTACTCGCTTGTCCCACGCTCATCGCAATGACCTTCGATGATCACCTTTACCCCTTTGTTCTTTGCGAGCAGTGCCGCCACTTCCTTGGTGGCCGGCTTTGCATTATCTCGGACGTCGTATCGGTCATAGTCGAAATAGACGTCCTGAACCTTGGCTCCGAGTTCCTCCGCCGTGAGCTCCTTCTCGCCGACTTCTCCGGGCTTCAGCGCTCTCTCCGCGATCATGTCTTTGGGCACTTCCTGTGTCGAAGGCGTCGTAGTCTTTTCCCCCCCTTCTATTAGAGACTCGGTCGCTCCGGGAGCTGCCTGCTCAGCAGGTTGGGCCACCTTCTTCTTTGCACACCCTGCAAGGCCTGCGACGAGCGCAAGAATGAGGGCTGCACACAAGAGATGTTTCATGGGGTGCCTCCTCAGTAATAGAGTATCTGCCTAATGTAGCAGATCCGACACGTCTGTAACAACTCGAGCGCCCAATGGCTATTCTCACATGCTGTTTCTTGGCGCGTGGAAGGTTTGCATAACTGTTGCAGTGCAATTCAGCACTACATCAGCGCGGGCAGGGCCGGACCTTTCACGAGCAGGTAGCAGAGGATGAACGCGAGGGATGGCGCGAGTATCCAGTTGAAGAGGATCTTCCTGACGAGGGGTGCCTTTACCGTCTCCATGCCTTTGACGAGACCGACGCCGCTGATGGCGCCGATGACACAGTATGTCGTCGATACTGGCATACCGAGAAAGGTGAAGAGGAGGACACAGCAGCCAGCGCCGAACTGGGCCGCAAACCCCGTGTACGGGTCCAGGGCGGTGATCCCCTTCCCGACCGTTTCCACGACGCGATAGCTGATGAAATACGCTCCCACGAAGACGAGGAGACAGCCCAGAAGGGACGCATGGAGGCGATCTGAGAGGCCCGAGTGGATGACTGGTCCCAGCACCGTGGCGAGTTCGTTGGCACCCGTGTTGTATGCGATCAGCCCGCCGCTCAGGAGGAGGAGGTTTCGCAGGATGCGTTCGATGCGGAACAGAGGAAACTTGGAGAGGGTTCTCTCCATTGCGCGATAAAGGAGATGGCTCATCGCGCACGCGACGAGCGGTGAGATGACCCAGGAGAACAGTATCTCCGCCAGGCGTGTGTAATCCGGCTGTCGTTCGATGGCTGCCCCCGCTCCCACCAGGCTCCCTATGATGACCTGGTGAGTGGAAAGAGGGATCTTTTTCCAGTTCGAGATGATGATCAGGCATGCCGAAACACCGAGGGCGGGTCCGAGCATTGCCGTGTTCACCGCTACGAGGTCTTTCCCCACGGTGCTCATTACCTTATCGCCCTGCACTATGATCCCTATCAGCACGAGGACGGCGAAGTATGCCACCGCCCTTCGGAAACTGATGATACCGCATCCGATGCAGATGCCGAGTGCATTTGACGTGTCGTTGGAACCGATGCCGACGGCGATGAGTGCGCAGGCCGCGATAGCGAGCGCATCAGACATGAGGGGCAATAGGGGCGGGCATGCGGCGCTACCGCAACCTCAGGTTGATGGTGTGCAGATAGTCGCTTGCGTCTTCGATGATGTCGCTGATGCCGGTAAGATAGGTGACAAAATCCGAGAGGCTCTTCCCTTCCCAGAAACTGATGACTTCCCTCTTCCTGAGGCTCCTGATGATGTCGAACTTTACCTCGTCTATCCTCTTCTCGTATATCCTGACTGCAAGCGTCTTCTCCCTCAAGTCGCCTCCAATAAAGAGCGAGTCGAAGGCGATGAGGAGCATCTCGCACATCTTCACGTTGAGACGCGCCGCGGTGAGACAGTCGTCCTTTGTCTCCGCATCGAATGACGATGCAATGAACTCGAACTCGAACGCCGCATCTTCGAGGGTGTCGAATGCCTGATCCACGATCTCGACGAACCTGCAGAGGCTCGGCCTGAGGAAGGGGAGGAATGCCCCTTCGTATACGGAAGAGACGATCTTCCTTCTCATAGAGTCGCCTTCTCGCTCAAGGTCTGCAACGGAGGTCATGAGATTCTTGTCTCCCTTCTCGAAGGCGTCCCTGAATGTCTCGCAGGCGGTCCTGAGCACGGTGATCTGTTTCCTGATGGTCTCGACGACCTTCTGCTCCGCCTTGCCGCCCGAAAAGAGTTTCTCAAGCACCATGGCCTCCTTTTGCCCGCTCTATCAGGGCCGCGGCCATGACGTCGAGCATGGAGATGACGCCTATGACCTCAAGGCCCTCGCAGACAAATAGCCTCGCGATGTTGAATTTCTCCATCATCGTTATGGCATGCGTTACGTCCATAGCCGGGTTGATGCACACGACCGGCTTTGACGCGATCTCTTCGACCCGTATCTTCTTGGGGTCAAGGTTCTTGCCGAGCACCTTGAAAACAACATCACGGACGGTGATGATTCCGTATACGTCATGGGCGTCCCTCGGTCTCACAAGGAGCGATCTCAGCCTCTTGTCCACCATCTTCTCGATGCCGTCATAGACCGGTGCTGAGCCGTCAATGCTCTCCAGCTTCTTCACCATGATCTCTTCTACCTTCATAGGTGCCTCCTCGTGAGTTTTGTGATGATTGTATCAGAAAAAGGAGTGAGGTGGAAGGCGCACGATCGGAGAAAACCTTCCCCTGCTAGTCTGCGCCGAAATAGGTCACAAGCCTCCTAATCGCCTGCGCCTTGTCTCTGTTGCCGACCTTCGCGGAGTTCACGGCTCTCCGGAGCACGTCGATCGTCTTGTCATATGTCGCAACGTCCACAGGGAAAGGGGTGCCGTCCTTGCCGCCGTGCGCGAAGCTGAACCTTGCGGGATCACGGTAGCTTGGAGGTGCACCGTACAGGAGTTCGGAGAGGAGCGACAGGGCCCGGATCGTCTTCGGTCCCACTCCGGCTATGCCGAGCAGGCTCTCGAAGTCCGCAGGCTGACGCTCGTACGTCTTGATGAGAACGCGGTAGAGTCGCTTCGGGTCGATGTCACCGGCGCGCACCTTGTGCCGCATCGGCAGGTTAAGGGCGTCGACGCGGGAGAGGCCGGCAATGACGCCGTCCGGGTTTTCCCGGGCAAGAGCTGCGCAGGCCGAACGGGTCTTACCGCTCTCGTTCGCGACGAGGTTGAGGACAGCCTGTCCCCTAGTGTCGCAACAAACTGCCGCGTGCGGCTCAACGGTGAGGAGTTGCACCGTCTCCCCGAGCCAGTGGTACCGCCGGGCTAGTCCCTTTTCGGGGTTCATGCCCTGCTGTATCACCGCCCATTGCCCGGCGCTGGTGAAGACGAAGGCGTGGTGGTAGATCTGGTAACCGTCCTGGACCGCGGTGGAGTCGACCTTGGCCGACATTCGGCTCGCGTGCACGAGCGGTTCGGCGCCGATACTGCACCGTTCAGCATGATGCCTGATCTGCTCGGGTGTCTTTCTCGACGCGGCGCCCTTGCCGCCCGCCAGAAAGAGCCCCACTTCGGCCTCGATCCCCTTGAGCCCCTCTTTCAGCGCACCCGTGACCGTCGTCGTGACACCGCTTGAGTGCCAGTCGAAACCGAGGACGCACCCGAGGGCCTGGAACCAGTATGGGTCGGAAAGTCTCGTCAGGAATTCCCCGTGTCCCAACTCGGCAACCATCATACACGTGATCTCCCGTGCGAGGGAAGCCATTCTCTGGAAGAGCCACCGGGGCGCCCTGCCGCCATGAAGGGGGAGCGTCGCGATTCCCGTTCTTGCCACGAGGTATTATACCCTGTGGACTTCCAGTGCGGAGCGCTCCAATGCTTTCTGAATGCGATGAAATTCAATTCAGAATGACCTGTCCTCGAATTCGATGCCGGTGTGGTGCACCAGCATCCTTCAATGGTGGTCGTACGATCAACAAGGTACCGGAGCAGAAAGGCTTCCGGCATCTCTGCCCTGCCGATGAACGTTTTGCTTTGCAACGTCAGGGTTAATTAGTGGGCTGAGGCGACACGGTATGGTAGAATTGCCTGTGACGGCATCGGCTCACGCGATGCGATGGCATGGGGGAAGGCGAAGTCATGGAAGGGTACATACGGCGAAAGATCCTAAAAAACAGCGGCGCTGGTGTTGAGGAGCGGGATGACCTCATCGCAGTCGAGAGGCGTCTGCGCGTCAAGGTCAACGGCAAGGAAATTCTGAGCCTTTACTGTACGCCTCTCATGATCAGGGAGCTGGTGGTCGGCATGTTGATGACTGAGGGACTGATCAGCGGAGGCTGGTGCACGGACAGGATGTCCATCGAGTACGGGGATGACGTCGTCGTCGACGTACCTGCCGAGGGCGAGGTGGTCTCTGCCGAGGATGCGGTGATCACGTCCGGCTGCATAGGCGGCATCACTTTCCCGAAGAGGCTCTCGCTGCAGAGAATCGACGACCCTTTCACCATCTCCGCGGAGGGGTTGAAGGCTCTCTTCAGAGTATTCCAGAAGGCTTCTGAACTGTATCAGCTCACAGGGTGCGTCCACAGCGCGGGACTTGGCGACGGCGAGCGGATCATCTGTCTTGCCGAGGACATCGGGAGGCATAACGCTGTGGACAAGGTCATCGGTTACGCTCTCCTTGAGGACATTCCCTTCGGGGGAAAAATCATGCTCGCGAGCGGCCGGCTCTCTTCCGAGATAGTTTCGAAATGCGGGAAGTGGGGCATCCCCATAGTGGCGAGCAGGACATCTCCTACGAGCCTCGCACTGGAGATCGCAGACAAGTGCGGCGTGACGGTTGTAGGGTTTGTGCGGGCTGACAGGCTCAACGTATACACGAGTCCGGAGAGGATTGTCTGAGATGGGGTGAGCTAGTCTCTCGGGGTGACCTTGAGCACCTCCTCGATCGTAGTAATCCCCTCTTTCACCCTGTTGAATCCGTGACGGCGGAGAGTCAGCATCCCGAGTCTCGTCGCCTCTCTCTTTATCTCCGTTGCCGAGGCCTCGCGGAGGATGAGATCTCTGATCGCCTCTTTCACGGGCATCACCTCGTGTAGAGCAGTCCTTCCGACGAAGCCTGTGCCGTCGCATCCCGCGCATCCCCGCCCGGCATAGCAGCGCATGTCCTCGATCTCTTCGCCCGGCACCCCCGCTTTCAGTAGATCGTCTGCATCAACATCCCTTGTTTCCCTGCACTGAGTGCAGATCTTTCTCACGAGCCTCTGTGAGACAATCATGGAGAGTGCCGAAGAGAGGAGAAAAGGCTTCACTCCCATGTCCATGAGCCGGCCGACCGCTGCGGGGGCATCGTTCGTGTAAAGGGTACTGATGACGCGATGACCGGTGGTGGCGGCCTGAACCGCGATCTGGGCCGTTTCGGGGTCACCGAGTTCGCTCACCATGATGATGTCCGGATCCTGCCTCAGGACGGCCTGGAGGGATACCACAAAGTTAATTCCCTGATCCGCTCTCACCTGTCCCTGGTTGATCCCCGGAAGGTGGTAGACGACCGGGTCCTCGATGGTCATGATGTTCACGCCGGGCTTGTTGAGATGGGAGAGGGCCGAATAGAGAGTAGTGGTCTTGCCGCTACCGGCCGGACCTGTGACGAGCACAAGGCCAAAGGACTTCTCGATCGCCTCAAGGAAGTCGTTGAGTGCCTGCCCCTCAAAGCCGAGTTGCGAGAGATCCATCTGGAGAAGGGATTTGTCCAGTATCTTCACGACCACCTTTTCACCGAAGAGGGTCGGGAAGACCGAGACACGGCAGTCCACCTCTTTGCCTTCACCGAACGCGAGCTTCATCCTGCCGTCGCGCGGCATCGGTCCTTTTACATTCCCCATCTCCGACTGGGCCTTGATACGGTCGATCAGTTCCCGTCCCTTTTCGACCGGCATCTGCATCACGTGGTGAAGTACGCCGTCTATTCTGTATCTTACCCGAAGGGTATTCTCCGCAGGTTCGACATGGATATCACTTGCCCGGGACTTCAACGCGTTGCTGAGTATGCTGTCCACGAGGGTGGGAACAGGGGCTTCATTACCTGGGCCTTCCTGCACGCCGGCTTCTGACAGACCGGTCAAGGATCGAAACTTCGGAGCGCTGTTTGTCTGCTCGGCCCTCTCCAGCGGGGAGGACTGGGGCTTCTCAGCCTGAGGTGGAGGAGCAGCCTTCAACTCCGCTGGATAATGCTTCTCGATCGCCGAGATGATCGCCGATTGAGCGGCGACGTACACGGAGACTCGCAGGCCCGTGAGCGCGCATATCTCGCTCAACGCCTGATGATTGGAAGGGTCTGCCAGGGCAACCCTGAGGACCCCGCCTCCCTTGTGGATCGGTATCGTATAGTGCTTTCGCGCAAGACGGTATGGAACGAGCGCGAGAACGGAAGGTTCGAACCTGAAGTTCGACAACTTGATCCCCGGGACGTTGTACTGCCTGCTCAGGAACCCTACGAGATCCTCTTCTTTGAGGTAGCCGAGGTTCATGAGCACCGACCCGAGGCGCCTTCCTTCGCGTTTCTGCGCCCGGAGTGCCTCATCGAGCTGATCTTTCGTGATCAGGCTGGCTTTCTGCAGGAGATCTCCGAGGAGCGGTTTTTCCGTGGTCATGAGTCTAACTTTACTCGCGGGAAGAGCCCTAAGTCAAACGGGATTTGAGCGCGCCAAGGGGCTTCCATCTTGACTTTTAGGGCATCGAACGTTTAATGTGTCGTTTGGAAACAAGGGCAGTTAGCTCAGTCGGTAGAGCAGGGGCCTGAAAAGCCCCGTGTCGGGAGTTCGATTCTCTCACTGCCCATTGTATCTTCCTCGCGTTTGTGAATCATCTGCTCACAGAACCTTCCGGGATCGTAACGGCAGCTGAGGTGATCCGATGAGTGCTGTGCATCTCCTCCTCACTGCCCTTTGTATTTTTGTCCTTGCCTACCGCTATTACGCCGCCTTCATCTCGGCGCGGGTACTCATGCTCGACGACCGGAACGTGACCCCCGCCGTTGCCTGCGACGACGGCCGCGACTACGTTCCTACCAACAAGTGGGTTGTTTTCGGGCATCATTTCGCTGCCATTGCAGGGGCAGGTCCCCTCATCGGCCCCACGCTCGCCGCGCAATACGGCTGGGGTCCCGGGTTCGTCTGGATACTTCTCGGGTCGGTCTTCGCCGGGGCTGTCCACGACATGGTCATCCTTTTCGGATCAGTGCGCCACAAGGGCCAATCCCTGTCAGTGATCGCGAAGAAGGATGTCGGGAGAGTCACCGGTGCTGCGACGGCGATCGTCGTCCTCGTTATCATCATCATAGCCCTCGCCGGACTTGCGGTGGCGGTGGTGAACGCCCTTTTCAGGAACCCCTGGGGTGTCGTCACCCTCGGGGCGACCATACCCATCGCCATCGCGGTAGGTGTTTATATGTTCAGAATAAGGCCCGGAGCGATTCTGAGCGGCTCCATGGCGGGGTTCCTGCTGGTCTGTGGGGCTGTGGTCCTCGGCCATGAAGTGGCACAATCGGGAATCTCCGAATGGTTCAGCCTCGACAGGAGGACATTGTCCGTGATCCTCCCGCTCTACGGTTTCGCCGCGGCAACGCTGCCTGTCTGGCTGCTTCTGGCGCCGAGAGACTACCTGAGCACCTATATGAAGATCGGCGTGGTGATCGCCCTCGCACTGGGGATGTTCTTCGTGAACCCGCCGGTGCGTATGCCGTTCGTCACCGGATATGCGGCCGGGGGAGGTCCTGTAATCCCCGGACCGGTCTGGCCTTACGTATGCATCACAATCGCTTGTGGGGCTATCTCGGGCTTTCACGCCCTGATTGGATCAGGCACAACGCCGAAACTCATCGAGCGCGAACGCCAGATCACCATGATAGGCTACGGCGCGATGCTCACCGAGGCATTCGTGGCAATCATGGCCCTCCTGGCGGCGACGACACTCGTTCCGTCAGATTACTTTGCCATCAACTCAGCCCCTGAGGTATTCAGAAATCTGAACATGGAGGTGGTAGACCTGCCGGAGTTGAGCGGGCTCGTGGGACTCGATGTTTCCGGCCGTCCTGGCGGAGCGATCTCGCTCGCAGTCGGGATGGCGCACATCTTCGCAAACATGGCCGAGGGCCTGAGAAACACGATGAATTACTGGTTTCAGTTCATCGTCATGTTCGAGGCTCTTTTTATCCTCACCACCATTGATGCCGGGACACGTGTGGCACGCTACATCCTTCAGGATATCCTCGGAGCCGTTCATAAACCCCTCGGGAAGACGGACTGGGTGCCGGGTGTGACCATCACCGGCGGCCTTGTATCTCTCGCATGGGGCTACCTCCTGTATACCGGTGACATCGCCTCCATCTGGCCGATGTTCGGCACCGCGAATCAGACCCTCGCCGGTCTCGCCCTTGCCATCGCTACTACGCTGATCATGAGGATCGCGAGGAAGAAAGTGTACGCCTTCGTGACAGCCGTACCGTTGCTGTTCATAATCGTCACTGTCATGGCCGCGGGTGCCATGAACATCGCGATGTATACGAAAGCGGGAAAGATCTTGAACGCGGGACTCACCATCGGTATCATGCTCCTCGTAGTTGTGATCATGGCAGACAACATACGTTCATGGATGAGGCTCCTCAGAACGGACGGTCCGGTCGGCATGAACGACGAGAGGGACCGAGTCTATTGCCCTTTCATTCCCGCCGACACACCGCCTGACGCGAGACCGTAGCGGCGCAGGAACGCCCTCGAATCAGACGCTCTCCCCCGTGGTATGTCCCCTTCAATGAGCTAAGAATTTCCGCCCTCTTCTTCTTTGATCTCAAAAGGTTACTCTTCGGGTTAGCAACGTGACGTCAGGTCAGATGGTGAGAATCAGGTTCATCTATGCACTGCCGAGATCGTCTGGGTCGGTAATTACACAGCGCTAAAGGTTCCGCGGCAAAGTCCGAAATGTCATGCTATAAGGGCAGGATTCTGTCTGTTCAAGAAACGCACAAAGAACCAATCCCGTTCAAGGCGTTTTCGGACAAAGAGATTTTTCTCTCGCCGCGGAGGCATAAATTTGCGGAGACGCAGGTGACATCGGAGCGCGACACGAGAGAGACGCCACTAGCCCTGGTCGTTGACGACGACCCCTCGACACGTTTGCTCGTGAGAGTAGTCCTTGAGGAATCGGGCTTCGCCGTGGCGGAATCCGGTGACGGGGTAAGCGGGCTCCGCGTGTTCAGGGAATCATGCCCGGACGTCGTGTTGCTTGACGTGATGTTGCCGGACATGGATGGGCTTGAGGTATGCACGGCCATGCGAAGGTTCCCTGACTGCGAGCAGGTCCCTGTAATAATTATGACCAGCCTCGACGATATATCTTCCATCGAGAGGGCCTACGAGTCTGGGGCGACTGATTTCATTACAAAGCCCTTCAACCTGACTGTTCTTGCCCACCGCGCCAGGTACATGCTGCACGCCAGCAGGAGCCTCGAGAGCCTCAAATGGAGCGAGGCCAGTAGACAGGCCCTTCTCAATGTGATGCCTGATGCGATGCTCAGGATCGGCCGAGACGGCCTGCCGCGGGTACATAGCAGAACCGACATGCGGAGAGGGGGAACCGTGGCCGGCCAATCTCTGGCACTCTCGCTTTACGATGTTCTGCCGCCGGAGATTGTGCCTCATGTCATACCTCTGGTAGCGAGGGCGCTCGAGACCAGAAACCTCCAGGAATTTGAATGCCAGCACACGGTCGAGGGCGAGGACAAGCGGTATGAGGTCCGTATCGTCGTGTATGGGGAAGATGAGGCGCTCGCGATTGTTCGCGAGACGACGGAGCGGAATGCCTTCGAGAAAGCCCTCAGGCAGAGCGAGGAGAAATACAGGGAGCTGTTCGAGGACTCACATGACCTTATTCAGAGTACCGGCGTAAAGGGAGAGTTCAGGTATGTCAACAGGGCATGGCGCGATGCCTTCGGATACGATGAGAGTGACCTCAAGTGCCTCTCCGTGTTTGACCTTGTGAGTCCCGAAATGCAGGCACCGTGCAGGGAAGCATTCGCACGTGCCCAGGCGGGGCAGAGAGTGGACAACTTTGGGACCGTGCTTGTCACCAAGGACCGCAGATACATCGTGGTCGAGGGGAGTCTCACTCCCGGCCTCGCGGACGGAAGAGCCGGTGTGACGTGGTGCATTTTGAGGGACATCACGGAGCGCAAGAGATCTGAGGAGCAGATTGTGAAGCTTGCATATCATGATAGCCTCACACGGTTGCCTAACCGGTTGCTTTTCAGGGACCGCCTCAGGCAAGCCCTGGCCTATGCCGAGCGCATGAGGACCATGTTTGCGACACTCTTCCTGGACCTCGACAGGTTCAAGCGGATCAACGATACCCTCGGCCACTGTGTGGGAGACGAGCTGTTGCAAGGTGTGGCAGACCGTTTGGCGCACATTCTCCGCCGGAATGATTGCGTGATCCGCCCGGACTGCGAAGAGATGGGGCCAACGGTGGCCAGGCTCGGCGGTGACGAGTTCACAATACTGCTTACCGACATCAAGAGCGTAAAGGACGTGGCGAGGGTAGCAAGGCGGATCATAGACGACCTCTCAAAGCCTTTTGTTCTCAAACGGCACGAGGTTTTTGTCACGACGAGCCTAGGCATAAGTGTCTTTCCGTTTGATGGCAGCGACGAAGAGTCACTTCTTAAACATGCAGACATGGCGATGTACCACGCAAAGGAGTTGGGGAGGAATAACTTCCAGTTTTATCGCGCAGGAATAGGAGATGTCACATCTGACAGGATTGGTTTCGAAAACGACATCAGGAGAGGCCTTGAAAGGGGTGAGTTCACCCTGCATTACCAGCCGCGTGTGGCTGTCAGGAGCGGCCGTATTGCCTGCATCGAGGCATTGTTGAGGTGGGAACATCCGGAGCGGGGACTCGTTTCCACTTCGGAGTTCATCTCTGTTGCGGAGGGGTCAGGCCTGATAGTGCCGCTCGGCGAGTGGGCGCTATTCACCGCCTGTGAGAAGCACAAATCACTCATGGCATTGGACCCGTCGCTGAGGTTGTCCGTGAACGTCTCCCCCCAGCAGTTGCGCCATCACTCCCTCACCGAAGCAGTGTCCAGGGCGATTCTCGAGTCCGGTCTTGATCCACGATCGCTTGAACTCGAACTCATGGAAAGCACGCTCATGGGCAGCTCGAAAACGAGCGTGAGGCATCTCGAGGAACTGAGAGACCTCGGGATCAGGCTCTCGATTGACGATTTCGGTGTCGGCTATTCTTCTTTGCGACGCCTGAGAAGTCTGCCCATTGACATGCTTAAGATCGATCAGTCCTACGTACGGGATGTGGCTTCACATTCAGATGCTGCGGCAATCACGAGGGCCATCATCGCAATGGCACACAGCCTCAACCTCAGTGTAGTCGCGGAAGGCGTGGAGCATGAGGACCAGCTTGCATTTCTTGCGGAGCACGGCTGCGACGAGGTGCAGGGATATCTGGTGAGTCCTCCTCTGAAGATTGAGACACTCGAGGGAGTTCTTGCAGGGGGAAGGCACGCGATCCCGCAGATTTGAGATGGATGAGCGATTGAACGGGAAGCATGAACACGTCCTGCGGTGCTGTCGGGGATCGTGTCTGGAACGGGGGTGAAATGGGAAAGGACACGTCTAAGGACCCAAAGAATACGGCGGAACCCTCGTCTGCCCCGGGCAAGGGAGTGATTGACGTCGAGGTATGGGACGATCTCCGCGCATTACAGAGAAAGGCTGCACCGGGCATGCTCAACAAGATCATGGGCATCTACATCGACAATTCTTCGAAGCTCCTCCGGACATTGCGCAGTGAGGACGCAGTCGGGGACGCGACGAGCATTCGTGAGGCGGCCCACGGTCTCAGTTCGAGCAGTGCGAGCCTCGGGGCCGTGAATCTTGCGGCGCTCTGCAGGGAACTCGAAAGAATGGAGGGCGGAAGTTTTCAGGAAGAGTCGGCTGCCTTGATCGGGATGATACAGGATGAGTTTGCACGGGTTAAGAGCGTCCTGGAGGGCGAGCTGAGGACAAGAAGGGAGTGATGGATAGCGGAGAGTGAAGGGGGGAGGAGGTTGACCGCGTCACGCAGGCTAAAGGGGCGGCGCATTATGGTCGATGAGAAAGGCGGACCAGATTGGCCCACAATCTATCTGGACGATCCTCCGAGGATACATAACGGAGAGCAGGCTCGATGACAAGCGTCGGTTCGCCAATTGCAGATCCATCAGGGAGGGAACTGGCCGGCCCCGATAGGGGCCCGATAGACCAGGAGATCTTCGGGTGTCTGTGCGCCCTGCAGAATCCCGGCCGCCCCAATGTGCTCAGCAAGGTGCTCAGGATCTATCTGGGTGACGCCACGAGCCTCATGGAGACACTCCGTGCCAGCATTGCACGGGGTGACGGTAGTCGCACACGGAGCGCCGCACACAGCCTCAGGTCGAGCAGCTCGGTTGTGGGCGCTCTGGGGCTCGCGCAGCTGTTGGGCGTCCTTGAATCGGCCTGCTCCGATCTGTCCGGACAAAATGCAGGTGAAATGATGTCCGACGTAGAGCGTGAATATGAGCGGGTGCGGACTGCTCTTCAGGAACAGATGGAGAGGAGGGGTCTCTGAAAGAATTGAGCACGTGCGTCAAACAGGGTATGCCGCCGCACTTAGTGTAGTTGCCGATGACGATACAGGCTGAGTTTCCCCCTCGCTTTACAGCATGGAGGACGTATGCGGATTGCGGTCGAAATATCCTTTTCTTCATCCACATCGGCTAGGACGGATTGATTCGTGAGGTAAGTGAACCGGCCTGACGGCCCAATCTTGTGCCGGGAAGGGCTGTCCTGCATTGATACCACCTTCTTGAGTCCTCGCTGATCTTGCTCTATAATGTGCGTGGGCGAAAAGATGAAAAGGATCTTTCCCGTTTCGTTCTACAACCCTCTCACTCTCACGGGAACAGCCGTTGCTTCGCTGAGTCTCGGCCTGATCGCTTTCCTTATCCTCCTCGAGACATTCGCCACCCGTCAAAAGCCCTATATGGGCATTATTGCGTTCGTCATCCTTCCCGCATTTCTCATAGTCGGATTGGTGCTCATCGCGACCGGAGTTATCCGCGAGCAGTTTCGGGCGGACAAGGACAGGGTACGTGTCACTCTTCCGGTTATCGATCTCAACAATAGCCGCCATCAGGTAGCATTCGTGATCTTCTCTGTCGGCACCGTGCTGCTTCTCATGCTTACCGCCTTCGGCAGCTACAAGGCATACGAATACACCGATTCGGATGAGTTCTGCGGCGAGGTCTGTCACAAGGTCATGGCACCTGAATACACGGCCTACAGAGTATCGCCTCATGCACGGGTCGGATGTGTCGAATGCCACATCGGTCCGGGGGCGGACTGGTTTGTGCGATCGAAATTCTCCGGGCTGTCACAGGTGTATGCTACAGTGCTCGATCGTTATCCCCGGCCGATTCCGGCACCCGTTGAAAACCTCCGGCCTGCGCAGGAGACGTGCGAGCAGTGCCACTGGCCCAAGTACTTCATCTCAGAGGGATTGAGGGAGTTCACCTATTTCCTGCCCGACGACGTCAACGCAAAATGGACGCTGACCCTGTTGATGAAGATCGGGGGTGGCTCCCTCGAGACGGGACCGACCTCGGGGATCCACTGGCACATGAACATCCTCAACGAGGTGACGTACGTATCTTCCGATGCCCGGAGACTCGTCATTCCGTGGGTTCGGGCCAGTAAGCCCGACGGGAGCACAACGATATACCGGAGCCCCGAGTGGCTGAAGGAAAACAGGGAACCTAGTGACGTGCTTATGAGGAGAATGGATTGCATCGACTGCCATAACCGGCCGACCCATGTGTTTCACTACCCCGCGTCGTCCATCAACCGGCTTATGGCTCTTGGCCGGATCGACGCGGGCCTCCCGAATATCAAGAGGGTCGCCGTCGATGTCCTCGAAAGACCCCGCAAGTCAAGGCAGGACGGGCTTGAAGGCATATGGCGCGAGATAGACGATTTCTACAGGAGGAACTACCCGGATGTTGCTTCGGCAAAGGCGGAGCAGATTGAGCGCGCGGTCGCCGAGGTGAGAAGGGTCTACGAGCTGAATTACTTCCCCGATATGAAGGTGAGCTGGAAGGACTATCCGAATCATATCGGGCACCTGTACGCACCCGGGTGCTTCCGTTGCCACGATGGCACGCATGTAAGCGATGACGGAAGGGTACTGTCTAAAGACTGCAATTTGTGTCACGTGATTGCCGGGCAGCAGTTTGAGAGAGAGGCGGTACGGACTTCGCTCACAGGGCTGGAGTACCGTCACCCCGTGGACGTGGGGGACGCGTGGAAAGAGATGAACTGTACCGAATGTCATGCCGAGAGCGGCGGCTCCTGAAGGGACGCGCAGCCGCTGGCATTCCCGTGACTCTTGAAGGCGGAGAATTTTCCACTCAGGCGCCTACTCGTAGCTGATGAAACGCTGCGGGTCGATTCTTCGCGCGATTCGTGCAGGCAGCAGGCCTGCCAGGACTGTTGTCACGCAGAGCGCCGAGGCTACCAGAACCAGGTAGGACGTGGGCATTTTGAGCGAGACCTCCCACCCGAAAGAGACCTTGTTGACGACATGCATGAAGATCATGCTCATCATCGGTCCCATCAGCAGGCCGAGGACGATTCCCGCGAAGCCCGCAATGCCTGCCGAGAGAACTATTATGCCCTGCACCTGGCGCCAGCTCCCGCCCAAGTATCTCACAACACTTATCTCGCGCTTCCTTTCAAGAACAAGGGCGACGAGCGTGTTGACGACGCCTATCACCGAGACGAATATGGCGATGAGCTCGATCGCATAGGTGATGGCGAAACTCCTGTCGAAGATATCGAGGATCTTCTGCCTGAGTTCGCGGTTGTTCATGATCTCCAATGAATACCGCGGCGGGAGAAGACCCTTCAGTCTCCTGATGAAAGACGCCGCGTCGCGGCCTCCCTTGAGGTAGATGCTGATCTGGGTGGCGTCGTCCAATCCCCAGTAAGTCTTGAGCCATTTCCTGTCGAGATACACGAACCCGGAGGTCGTCGAGTAGCTCATGAAGGTGTCGTTCACCGTGAATCGCTGCGTGCCCGAGGGGGTCTGTATGTCAATGCCGTCGCCGCGTTTCAGGCCGTATCGGGTTGCGAGGTAATGGGAGATTGCGACTTCCTTGTTGTACTCCAACGCCCTCAGCCGTTCATCGTCGAGACGGTCGAAATACCGGCCAGTCCCGAACCGTCGGGTGACCGCAGTGGTGCCGAATCCGGCGATGACTCTCCTGCCGCGGAGTTCTACCTGGAGTGCCCTGTACCTGTCGATGCTGTCGACCTCGGGAAGGCCCGCCACCGTCTCGATTACCTCCGGAGAAAGGGCTTGAAAACAATAATTCGAGGTGCACGAGGCGGGCTTGATGTACACATCGGCGGCTATGGTCCGGTCAATCCAGTCGATCAGGGAAGCCCGGAAGGAAAAGATGAGTGTCATGAGGGCGATGATGAGCGCGCTGCTTATGGCGACGCTCATGAGGGCGATGGAAAACCTGTAGGCGCTTCCCCTCATGTCACCCACGGTGATTGTACCTGCCGCCTTGAAAATGCCCGCCAGCGGTCTTTGCGCCAGTCTCAGCACTGAAACGAGGAAGAGCGGGGCTGAGCAGGTGAACCCCAGGATGATGAGAAGTATCCCAACATACGAAAGTGCGGGGAAAGAGAAAGGCATCTTGTGATACTCGTAGAACGAAAGTCCGCAACCTGCGACAGCAAGGATGACACCGAGAAAGAGCAGGTGACCGAGATACTTCTTGTATCTCCCCTCGAACGAACCCTCCCTCGCGCTCTCTTGCGGACGTATGCGGGCCGCTTCGAAGGCTGGCAAAGCCGACGCGATGAGTGAGACAACGAGGCCGAGGCCAAGGGCGATGAGCACATCCTTCGTGCTGAGAAGATAGTCTGAAATCGAGACGGCCGTGAACATCGTCGACACTGTCTTCTTGACCGCGTTGACCGAGAGGTATGCCGTAACCTGGCCGAGAGCGATGCCGAGAACGGAGCCGGCACCACCGAGGATGAGGCCCTGGACTGTGAAGAGGGAGACCACCATGCTCTTGCTGGCTCCCAGGGCCCTGATGATGCCTATCTCGGTCCTTCTCTTGACGACAGATATGAAGATCGTGTTGTAAAGGAGAAACATGCCGACGAGGATTGCGATGAGGCTGACGAACTGGAGGTTATACCTGAAGGAGGCGATCAGGGCCTTCTTGTTTCGAATGAGGTCTTCTTTTTTCTCGATCACGAGATGGGCGGGAATGACTGTGCTCAGGGTCTCTGCAGAGCGGTCATCAGTCGAAAGGTCTATCTTTGTGAGGTAGCCCACCTTGCCGAAAAGCTCCTGGTAGTTTCCAAGGTCCATAATGACCGTATCGGGAGGCCATCTGTCCGTATTCACGACCGCAGCCACCGATACTGTATAGTGTCCGTCGTACAGCGACAGTGTGAACGAATCCCCCAACCTCAGGGAGTTTCTTTTCGCAAACCCTTCCGGGACGGCCACTCCATCAGGAACGGTCAGAATGTGCTCCAGGTCTCGGCTGGAACCGCCGCCGATCCCGAGGAATTTCACAGCCTTGAGGGTATATACACCCATGACGTGTAGGTTCTCTCTCTGTGTGCCGAATGTCCCGGTGGTGCTGAGCACAGGGAGGCTGCTTGGCTCCGTCAGCGCCAAGTCCCGATACACGGACTCGTCAAAGTCAACGCCAGACGGATCGTATACCTCATGAGTGGCGGTTGCTGAAATGCCTCTGACCCCGGATTCCAGGGAAACGACAGCTTTATCAGAGGCGAGCTTCACCCCGACGAAGAGGCCGATGCCGAGAGCCACCCCTACGACTGAAAGGAGAGTCAAGAACCTCTCTTCTTTCATGGTCCTGATCACGAACAGTCTTGCAAGGGCGGCAAAACGTGTCACACGATCACCCCGTCCCTTATTCTCAGCACACGCGGGGCATGCTCCGCGACCGACGGTTCGTGAGTGACGATGATCACGGTCTTTGAAGCAGACCGCGCGAGACCCACGATGAGATCCATGATGGTCTTTCCGGTGCGGCTGTCGAGACTACCCGTCGGCTCGTCGGCAAGTACTATCTCGGGGTTATGCACGAGTGCGCGGGCGATGGCGACGCGCTGCTGTTCCCCGCCTGAGAGCTGGTAGGGATAGCTCGCCCCCTTGCTCGTGAGTTGGACCGCATTCATAAGCTCGTGGACCCGCCCCTCGTCCTCAACCCCGCTCAGAAGGAGTGGCATCTGGATGTTCTCGAAGACCGTGATGTGAGGCAGGAGGTTGAAGAACTGAAATACGAAACCCACTTTGGTGCGCCGGTAACGGGTGAGTTCTTCATCACCGTAGGTCGTGATGTCCGCGCTGTCGATGAGCACCTTTCCCGCATCTGGCCGGTCCATTCCTCCGATGAGGTTCAGGAGGGTCGATTTCCCCGAGCCCGAGGCCCCCATGATCGAGACGAGTTCGCCCTTGTCGAGTACGAGATTGAGCCCGTCGAGGACTGTTGTGCCGCCGAATCTTTTCACCACGCCTTCAAGCCGGATCATGAGGCTCCTAGTATCCCGTCATTTCGACGTATGCCCTCCCCGTCACGGAGCCTTCCACCGAGCAGGTTCCTTCCCAGTAATGGTTCAGCGTCGAGGAATCTGCGACGAACTCCTGGTCCCGGATAAGGGGTGCCACGATCACGTGCAAGGCTTCCGAAGGGATCACGACCGACCAGCGCGATGAGTAACGCGCACCTGTCTTATCAGACCGATAGCGGCTCAAAACTGAGACGCTGAACTCGCCCCACTGGAGATGCCTGGTGCGACCGTCACCGGACACGACGGTGCCCGCTGAGAAGGGATCGACTGTGCCGTCTTTCTTCCTGAGAAGATAGAGCATGACCTCCCTGTTGTCGTCGAGATTCAGCGCGAACCAGTCCCACCCGGCGATATCTTTACCGAGAGCCCTTGAGGAGATTTCCCTGTCGAACCAGCTCTTCCCGCTCACGGCGAATTGTTTTCCACTTACAGTGAGTGTTCCTGAAGTCTGCAGGCTTGTGTAGGAAAAGTACATCGAGGCATGCAGCGGGGACTCTTCGGATTTCCTCGAATACCCCCTCCGTCCGTGCAGAACGAGCGGCTTCTCGGGTACAAGGACGAGGTCAAGGGCAGCATCACTGCCTGACGCGATCAAGGTCATCTTGCGGGGGTCTCCCTCGATCCTGTTTCCTTCCACCCAGACCTTTAGAGCAGCGGTATCGGCCCCTGAGAACCCGAAACCACCGGAGTCAATCCGATCGTGGTAGATGAACTTCTTCCCCTGTACGTCGGAGACCGCGAAATGGGATATGTAAGCGTTGAGCACGCCGAACTGAGACCGGTAGGGTCTTTTCTGGATCCCCACAACGAAGAAGGTGAGTTCATAGCCGTACTCACGGCCTGTCTCGTCGTAGAGATGCCCGGTGAAGTACCACCACTGGACCTTGTAGTCGGGCCTGAAGAAGAAGTCACGCGGGAGGTTGACCTCATGCTCTGGAGTGACATCGCGGTATTCCTGTGCAGACAATGAAGTGGCAAGCAAGAGAGCTGCCATGATCGCGCGTACCACCTTCGCCATTTGAAATTATAGCGAAAACCGCCCAGTCCTTTCCGGGATGGAATCAGGCGGAGAGATGCTGCTCGACTGATTTCAACGGGACCCGCTGGAGTTGACGACGCCTTTCTCTCTTTGAGAGGAGCGGGGAGATGTCGCGGCCGTGGCTTGTGAGCTATAATTAAGCATATGCGTTTTGAGGAACTGGATATTCCAGACACAGTATTGGAAGGAATCAGAGCGGCGGGCTTTACGGAGTGCACCCCGGTGCAGGCGGCGGCTCTTCCCATTTCCCTTACGGGAAGAGATGTGGCCGTACAGGCACAGACCGGGACCGGTAAGACCGCGGTGTTCCTCGTCACGATCTTCTCACGGATGATCAGGAATCGGGCGCCGGAAAAGGGTCCCTCTCCGCGGGCTCTCGTGATCGCGCCGACGAGGGAACTCGTCGTGCAGATCTGTGCAGAGGCTGAGCGGCTCGGCCGATACGCCGGATTTACGGTCCTGCCCGTCTTCGGGGGCATGGATTACCAGCAGCAGAGACGTGATCTCGCCCGGATGCCGGACATCATCGTCGGCACCCCGGGCCGTCTCATCGACTATCTGAAGCAAAAAGTTTACAGCCTGAGGAAGACAGAGTTCCTCGTCATCGACGAAGCAGACAGGATGTTCGACATGGGCTTCATCAGCGACGTGCGGTTTCTCCTTCGACGCATGGCCCCCTACGATAAGAGGCAGTCAATGCTCTTCTCTGCGACCCTGTCATACCGGGTGATGGAACTGTGTTACGAGCATATGAACCTCCCCGAGCGGGTCGCGGTGACGCCGGAGCAGGTGACGGTGGAGAGCGTGGCGCAGGAGTTGTACCACGTGGGCCTTGATGAGAAGGAGGGAGTTCTCATCGGGGTGTTACGGCGTGAGCAGGGTGAGCGTACCCTTATCTTCGTGAACACAAAGGCGGCTGCCGCACGGATCGAAGATCTGCTGGTGGCAAATGGGCTGCACGCGGTATCGATAACCGGCGACCTGCCCCAGAAGAAACGGCTCAAGGTCCTCGCCTCCTTCAAGTCAGGGAAGATCCCGGTTCTCGTTGCCACCGATGTGGCAGCGAGGGGTCTCCATATCGATGACGTCTCGCATGTGATCAACTATGACCTCCCTCAGGATGCACAGGACTACGTCCATAGAATAGGGAGGACGGCACGGGCGGGGGCTCAGGGCAAGGCGATTACCCTTGCCTGCGAGCTGTATGTCCACTCCCTCGAGCAGATCGAAACCTTCATCAAGCAACGGATTCCTGTCATGGCGGTCGACGACAGCATCATCGTCACAGGATACACGAGACCTGCGAGGCGGCGAACCCACAGGGTGACCGGCGCCCCCCCGCGACGCCGGAACGAGAGGCCTCGCACAACAGAGGGCTCCACCAAGGACAAGAGGCCACACCCCCGGGATCGACGTGCGAGAGGTTCCGGTAGCCAGTCGGTGCGGCCGCCACGCAGCGGTGGACAGTGAGCATTGGCTGTGTCTGAATCCCATCAAAGGGTTGCGTGTGGAGAGGTCAGCTCAGGTCAGATGTTATCGCGAATCCGGACACCGAGATTTTTCGTCACGGGACTCTCGCTCTCGTTTCGGATCTCCGGAAGAGAGATGACAGAGAGCGCCTGTCACCCGGTTTGATCTATGTGATCTGGTAGAGCCGAGGCCCCCGTGGCTGCAGTGATGGGTGTCGGGCCTTGCCCCCTAGAGGGCATGTCATCCGTGACGCTCGCAGAAATCTGAAAGAGACGACCGAGAGGGAGCGATGAAAATGAAACGGAGACGTATGAAACTGGTCGGATTAGGGCTTCATTGGTTGGCAGTGTGCGCTGTTCTTGGTCTCGTCTCCATTGTCTCTGCTGATCCCTCGATTAAGGATCTGTATAAATTATATTCGCCGTCCCCGGCTTGCAAGAGTTGCCACGAAACTATTTTCGATGAGTTTTCACAATCTCACCATGCCAGCTCCTACTCAGACCTCTTTTCAAGGCACAGTATTTCAAAGAGCTTATCCCGAGAGCGGAAAAAGATCCCGACCTTTATCGCGAGGCAGAAGCCTGCATAGCATGCCATTCTCCAATAGACTTCGTGGTGGTGAACGGTCGGATATTCTCAGAAGACCAAGTGGATCCTCTGCGGTCGGGCGTCACCTGTGATTTCTGCCATACCGTGACGGGTTACACCGGTGACATGCCCGGCAACGGGAATTTCATCTCAAAGCCCAGCGAAGAGAGAAAACTAGGGCCCTTTCTGCACGAATACAACTGGCATCATGTCTACGGCAGACTGCAAACGAAGAGCGAATTCTGCGGTATCTGCCACAATGCAGCAAACCGCCACGGTCTTGAAGTGAAATCCACCTTCACAGAATGGAAAAGGAGCCACTATGCCGATGACGGCATTCAATGTCAAGATTGTCATATGAATCTCGTAGGGTATCTTGTGTCAGGGAAACCAATCTATGAGAGCGGACGTGCGGCAAGTCCTTCTAGGACCTTCGGTCGGGGAACCCCTTTCCGGCCAATTCTGTATACGCACCGTTTCCCGGGTGCTCACTCTAAAACCCAAATCGCGGGGGCAGGGGTGATGACAGTGGGGATAGAGACAGAAAAGCCTGTTCTCTCTCCGGGCGATGTCGTGACGATTCGTGTCCTTGTTGACAACTCAAAGACAGGGCATAAAATGCCTTCCGGGAGCAAAGAACTCAGGCAGCTATGGCTGGAAATCGCCGCCTACTACGGCGACAGAATACTGTCCATTCCTGCTGCCTCGACGGGAAGTGACGGGTATGATGTTGTCGGTCAGGGAAAAGCCGATAATGAAATACTGGGCGACGATATACCAAAGGGAAGCAGGATCTATCGTGCGGTTTTTGTAGACAGCGGGGGAAAGCAGACCCTGTCTTTCCATGACGCGGTGAAAATCATCTTCGACAACCGATTGGACGCATCTGAAATCAGAACGGAAACATACTTCTTCACAGTTCCGAGAGACGCGAGGGGGAAGATCACTTTTCGGGCTAGCCTTAACTATCTCCCTTACCGTGCTTCTTTTTCGAAGCAATTTGGTCAGCCAAGACCCCAACGGTTCGAGGTCGCTTCTTCTGTAAGAGAGATCGAGGTTCAATGAACCGGCAATTTCGAAGGTGTAACCCTATGTACACACGGCAACCAAAAAGAAACCCCTCTTTCGAGGGGCCTGCTTACGTCTTGATTTCTTTTGGTGGCGGGGAGAGGATTTGAACCTCTGACCTTCGGGTTATGAGCCCGACGAGCTACCGGACTGCTCCACCCCGCTGGATGTTAGGATAGCGGAACACCGAAAGCCTTGTCAACTCAAG
>JBLMXV010000011.1:0-17751 GCA_050257935.1 Chloroflexota bacterium | reverse complement strand
AGGTCCCTCATCTCGCCGACGAGTATCACGTCCGGGTCCTGCCTGAGAGCATGCCTGAGCGCCTCGGTGAATGAGTGCGTGTTCATTCCCACCTCGCGCTGTCTGACGATGCAGTTCTTGTGGTCATGCACATATTCTATCGGGTCCTCTATGGTGAGGATGTGATCGCGGCGATGCGCGTTGACGACATCGACAAGTGAGGCGAGGGTGGTCGACTTGCCCACGCCGGTGGGGCCGGTGACAAGGATGAGCCCCCTCGGCAGCCGCGTGAGCGAGACAACCACGTCGGAGAGGCGCAGTTCCCTCGGCGAAGGAATCTTGGCAGGGATGAGCCTCATCGCTGCCTCTATACCGTTTTTCTGGGAAAGGACGTTGACTCTGAAGCGGCTCAGACCCGGCACATTGTAAGAGAAGTCGAGTTCCAGCCGTTCCTCGAAACGGGCGATCTGATCCTGGTAGAGCATGCTGTAGACGAGCGCTTTGGCATCTTCTTCGGAGAGAGTGGGGAACTTGGTAACCGGGCTGATGTGGCCGTGCGTTCTGATCATCGGAGGTCTTCCGACCACGAGGTGGATATCAGAGGCCTTGCTCTCAACTGCCGTCGTGAGAATGTCGATCATTTCCATAGTCCTTATCCTCTCCTGTGATACGCGTGTTGGACCGTGTTCCCCACAGTCGCTCTGACACGGGTTTCTGCCGCAGGGCCGCTATGATCCGGGGTCTTCATATCACTCACACCGCACCCCGGCGGCGCAGCCGCCAGTTTTCTTGTCTTATCGTCGGGGGGCCGGAAATCTTTAAAGGGGCTTCCGGTATGACTGAATCCTCAGTGGGGCAGGCTGGTCAGGATAAAGAGCAACGGGGAACTGAGGAGCGCACGGGGAAACAGCACTTTTGTTGCACAAAGATTGCTCGGTTCATTAGTATAAAAGGATGGTGAATATACTGCAGAAAATCTTCGGGACGAAGAATGAACGGGAGCTGAAGCGCCTTATCAAGGCTGTCGATGATATCAATGCAGTCGAACCGGCTATCTCTCCCCTTGATGATGAACAACTGAAGTCGAAGACGGAGGAATTCAGGGGGAGGCTGGAAGCAGGGGCAAGCCTCGACGACATCCTGCCGGAGGCCTTTGGGACGGTGAGAGAGGTGTCGAGACGCATCCTGAACATGAGACACTTCGATGTGCAGCTCATCGGTGGGGTAGTGCTTCACGAGGGTAAGATCGCGGAGATGAAAACCGGCGAGGGAAAGACGCTCGTGGCGACCCTCCCGGTCTATCTCAACGCCCTTGAGAGGCTCGGAGTCCATGTTGTCACCGTGAACGACTACCTGGCTAAGAGGGATGCTCAGTGGATGGGCCCGATCTATCACTTCCTCGGTCTCTCGGTGGGGGTGATCCAGCACGATTACTCGTTCCTTTTCGATCCCACCTACCGCTCAGAGGACAAACGCTACGACCGTCTGAGACCATGCACCCGTAACGAGGCATATCGCGCCGATATCACCTATGGGACGAACAACGAGTTCGGCTTCGACTATCTCAGAGACAACATGAAGTACGACCTCTCGGATTACAGCCAGAGGGAGTTGAACTATGCGATTGTGGACGAGGTGGACAGCATCCTCATCGACGAGGCCAGGACGCCACTCATCATTTCCGGACCTTCCGAGGAGTCCACTGACAAGTACTACCGTGTGAACCGCATTGTCCCGAACCTTCGTACCGAGGAAGATTTCAAGATAGATGAAAAGCTGAAGAACGTGGTGCTCACCGAGTCCGGCAGCGCAAAGGTGGAGAGAATGCTGGGCCTCTCTAACATGTACGACCCGGCGAACATCGAGTACGTCCATCATGTTCATCAGGCCCTGAGGGCCCATCATCTCTTCAAGAGGGACGTCGAGTATGTGGTCAAGGACGGCGAGGTGGTCATCGTGGATGAATTCACGGGCCGCCTCATGCCCGGCAGAAGATGGAGCGACGGCCTGCACCAGGCGATCGAGGCGAAGGAGGGGGTGAAGATCGCCAGTGAGAACCAAACACTCGCGACTATCACGTTCCAGAACCTCTTCAGGATGTACCGGAAGCTAGCCGGCATGACCGGTACCGCCGATACCGAGGCGGCCGAGTTTGCGGAGATTTACAACCTCGAAGTCCTGGTGATACCGACGAACAAGCCGATGGCCAGGGGTGACTTCCCGGACATGGTCTACAAGACGGAGAATGCCAAATTCAACTCGGTCATCGGGGAGATCGAGGAGTGTCACAAGCGCGGGCAGCCGGTGCTCGTCGGAACCACTTCTATCGAAAAATCGGAGGTGCTGAGCCACCTGCTCAAGCGGAAAGGCATTTCGCATTCGGTTCTCAACGCGAAGTACCACGAGAAGGAGGCGGAGATTGTCGCCCAGGCGGGTCGGTTCGGGGCCGTGACCATCGCAACCAACATGGCGGGCAGGGGCACGGACATCGTGCTCGGCGGCAACCCCGAGGGTCTTATTCGGGAGTTCCTGAAGAACAAGGATGAGTACACGGATGAGGATCTCGCCGCTGCGCGCGCGAAAGCGAGGGAGACCTGCGAGAAGGAACGCGAGCAGGTGGTTGCTGCGGGAGGGCTCCATATCGTGGGGACTGAGCGCCATGAAGCGCGGCGCATCGACAACCAGCTGCGCGGGAGATCCGGCAGACAGGGCGACCCCGGCTCATCGCGTTTCTACCTCTCTCTGGAAGACGACCTCATGAGGATCTTCGGCTCTGACAAGATCAACAGCCTCATGAACCTGCTGAAGATGGACGAGAGCATTCCCATCGAGAACAAGATGGTGACGAAAGCGATCGAGAATGCCCAGAAGAAGGTCGAGGCGCACAACTTCGACATCAGGAAGCACCTCCTGGAGTACGATGACGTGATGAACAAGCAGCGCCAGGAGATCTATTCCTTTAGGCGAGAGGTCCTTGGGAGCGAATCGCTGAAGGACAGGGTCTTTGAGATGATCGAAGAAGAGGCGGATGAGTTGCTCTACATCTATTGCCCGGAAGACAAGGGTTTCGACGAGTGGGACTTCAAGGGTCTTAACGATGCCCTTTACAGAGTCTTCTCCGTCACCGTTCCGCTGAGCGAGAACAGGACGGTCGACAGCATGAGTGAGATGATCGATGCGGCGGCGAAGGACGCTTACGAACGCAAGGAAGCGGAGGCCAGCCCCGAAGCGATGCGCTATCTCGAAAGGGTGATCCTGCTGCAAGTGATTGACCAGCAGTGGAAGGACCATCTTCTCGGGATTGACCATATCAAGGAGGGCATCGGTCTCAGGGGATATGCCCAGAGGGACCCCCTTGTTGAATACAAGAAGGAAGCTTTTGCGCTTTTCGAGGACATGTCCCACAGGATCAACACCGAGGTGCTGCTCAGGCTCTTCAAGATCCAAATACGCCGTGAACAGGAGGGCGAGGTGATGCAGCGATCACAGCAGCGTCTCGCGTATAACCGTGGGGGAGACGGAGGCCATCAGCAGCCAGCTCACCGCGGCAAGAAGACGGGGAGAAACGAACCCTGCCCGTGCGGCAGCGGGAAGAAGTACAAAAAATGCTGCGGTGCCCAGGCATAGAAACCGTTCTACTTAGCCGGTTTTGCCCATGGATGATTCATTCGCGACACCTAGCCGGCTTTCTGCCACTGTGTGAGCGGTTATCCCATGAAATATAGGACTTATAAGCGATCTTTATAAGCACATGAGAATTTCAAAATTGAAACCGACAGTCCGGTATGCTATATCTAAGGCCACGTTTCGGGGGCGGTTCAGACTGCCTGCCTATGTCTCCTGGGGAGGAATGAGAGGCGGCAGGAGGAGCATGAGACGTTGTACGTTGCAGCACCGGCTCAATTCGGTTCATCTCTATTGCAGGATGTGCAGTTTCATGCCGCGCAGGGTGGCCATCATCGTGGCGCGGATGTATGAGCGGGTCGTTCACCCTATTTTGTACCGGTAGTTCAGCAATAGTGCAGCATCCCTGTCCGCTGTGACTGAAGCAGAGGTTCCCCATATGTTTTCCTTCAATCCGGCTTCCTTGTAATCACTCTTTGGAGATGACGGGATTCATCACAAAGGCATCGAACCAGCGTCAGGCGGCATTGTGCACGGCGACGGCGTTCAGTGACATGAATGATGTGAAACGCGGCCGTTATTCTGCTGCTGGATGGAGAGATTCTCTGAGCTGCGACTGCAGCGGGTTATCGGGCTGATGATGCCCCCGGTGAATGAGCGGATATACTGTCCCGATGATCAACTGACCAAGGCGCAGATGGCTGCGTTTCTGTCAAGGGTATTCCTGTCGAAAGGAACGACTTGATCGTCCTCACCCCCTCGGGGTAATATGTCTCGAGGGGAATTGTCCGTGGGGCAACCACGCTAGCGCGGATTGTTCACACAATCGCAGCGGCATTGGGGCCGAGGCGACCTAAGCCCTTTCCAAGGCGAGAGGATTTTATTTGTGATATCTCGCCATTCATCACAGTGTGTGTCTGTGCTTCTGACTGGAAGACGTGGTGGAACATGGCAAAGGTTCGCCCGGAATATCCTTTCGCCACATCCACCCTACTCACGCCGCTTGCTGTGTGAATTGCGCTGGTTGAGCTTTCGGTGCACCTGCGGTACGCGGGTGCCAGTACAGGAATGTATAGCGTGAAAGGAGATACGTCATGGTTACTGTTGCACTGCTCGTTCGATTAGAGGCAAAGCCAGGAAAGGAAGCGGATGTCGAAAGCTTCCTTCGCGGGGGCCTGCAGGTGGTACAGGAGGAGCCGGCCACAACCGCGTGGTTTGCGATCCGCCTTGGGCCGACGACTTTCGGAATCTTTGATGCATTTCCGGACGAGGCTGGCCGGCAGGCGCACCTCTCGGGACGCGTCGCTGCCGCGCTGATGGCGAAAGCTTCCGACCTCCTGGCGCAGCCGCCTGTCATCGAGAAGGTCGACGTTCTTGCAGCCAAGCTTCCAGGGTAGAAGGAGTTCATAACCCTGGCACTGCTCGGGATGCAATGTCGGGTGAGGCGATCGAAATCAAGGGCCGCTGAAGCGGTGGTCGTTTGCGTGCCGGTCACGCGCCCCGGGACGTGTCATGACGGCGCTGCTGTCGTCGCGGGGTGACCGGCTTGGGCCGATCTCTCTTCGCGTTCACGATACAGAGAAACCCGAAGGGTTCATCATGGGGGTTCCTCAGTTGGTGGACAGCGTCCGGCGCGACGTAGACGGTGTCGAGATAGCCGATCCCGTGGGATCTCCCTCCGAGAGTGATCTCTCCCCTGCCCCGTATGCACACCACCACGTGCTCATGCCGGTGACGTTCGAGGCTGCTGTATCCTCGTGGTGAGATTTCGAAGTAGCGGAGATGAAATTTGGATGTCTCTCCGCGGTTGCCGGTGAGGACGTGGCGGGCGATAGCCGACCAGCCCTCTTCTTCGTCTTTGTACCTCTCCCTGCGGACGCCGCTCCACCTGAAGTTCCCCCGATACCGCAGGACCCTGCTCCTGTTCTCCTGCCGCTGTGTGAATGATGGTGCCCTCCAGTCACAGGAGGGACCTTCTGCCCTGTGCTTTTTCATGACTCTTCCTTCAAAAGACGATGAGGCACTTCAACGAGTCCCTCGCCTCCGCGGTCATCCTGAAGGCCTTTTCGGCCTCATCTATGGTGAACCGGTGAGTCACGAGTTTCTCAGCGGTCACGACCCCCCTCTTTATGAAATCGAGTGCCCTCCGGGTGTCGTCTGGTCCGCAGGAATAGCTCGTGACGATACTGATGTCCCTGAAGTACAGGGAGTTCGGGTCGATGTGAAGCAATTCTCCCGGCCTCGCAGGAGTGAAGAAGACCACTGTTCCGCCCGGAGCCACCGTCTCGATTCCCTGCATCATAGCCTCGGCACTGTTGGGGCAGACGATGACGATTGAAGCCATTTGTCCTCGAGTAAATTCTCTGAGCGATTCGACAAGGCCCTCTCTGGAAACATCAATCACCTCGTCAGCCCCGAACTGCACGGCTTTGGAGAGCCTGTACGGGACAAGATCTGCACCTATGATCTTCCCGGCTCCGAACTCCCTCGCAAGCAACACGTGCAGGAGTCCCATGACACCCAGTCCGATGACGAGCACGGCATCGCCCTCTCTGATCGACGCACGTCTCAGGGACTTTACCACGCAGGCGGCGGGTTCGGTCAGTGCTCCGTCGTTGCTAGTTATTTGAGGAGGCAGAAGGAGCGTATCATGCCTCAGGTTGATCTCAGGCACGAGGATGTATTCCGAGATCCCACCCGGAACGAGGGTGGTGCGACGCCACGTTTCGCACTGGACATAGTCTCCTCGCTTGCAATGAGCACAGATGAGGCACGGCGCGTGGTGGTGCACGAACAGCCTGTCGCCCACGCTGAACTGCAATTCGCCGGACTTTATGGACGATCCGAGTTCGACGAGTTGTCCAACGGGCTCATGTCCCAGGACGAGAGGTGCCTTCTTCTCGATGTACCAGGGCATGACGTCACCGGAACAAATCCCACAGGCCTCTGCGCGTATGAGTGCATCGCAGGGCCCGACACGAGGAACGGGCTCGTCCTCGATCCTGATGTCGTCAAATTGGTAGAGCCTGGCTACCTTCACGATGGTGCTCAACGGGAGACGTTGTCCGGAAGAGGATATGAGTCCCAGACTCGCGGTGAATCACGGAACGATCTCGTACTTGATTCCCTCCCCATTCGCGAGCTTCCCAAAGGCGAGGGAAAGGTCTCCGAGAGGGAGAGTGGCGGTGATTAGGCGGGTGACCTGAAGGTGGCCCGTGAGGAGACGCCTCGCCTGCCCCACGTCGCGAGGTGTGAAGTGGAAGACGCCCTTCAGGGTCAGTTCATCATAGTGCAGGCGATGGGTATCATAGGTCACCGTTGTCCCGGTCTTGCAGCCTCCGAAGAGGATGACAGTCCCGCCCTTTCTCACATAACGGACGCTCTCTTCCCATACGTTCGGCTGTCCAGTGCATTCACAGACGCAGTCCGCGCCGATGCCGCCGGTGAGACCGTCGACCGCTTCGGAGAGGGCTGATGGAGGGACGGCAAGGTCGGCGCCGAGCTGCCGTGCTGTGGCGAGACGCTCGTCCTCAAGTCCGGTGATTACGACCCTTGCGCCTCTCTGCCTGGCTAGGAGCAGATGGAGGAGCCCTATGGGTCCCACCCCAAGGATGACCACGGTGTCTCCCAATCCGACACGGGCAGCTTCCATGCCGTGCACCACACAGGCCAGTGGCTCGAGAAAGGCTGCTTCGCCGAAGCTGAGTTGAGGCGGCTTACCGAAGGCGTTCTCCTTCACTATTGGTGCGGGCAACAGGACAAATTCGGCGAAGGCGCCGAGGACCTTTGTATCCATTATTCGCTCGCAGAGGTTGTAAAGGCCTCTCCGGCAGAAGCGGCAATCGCGACAGGGAGCGCTATGCACTGCCATGACCTCGTCTCCCTCCCTGAACTTCCTGACCCCTTTTCCGACAGCGGCCACAACGCCCGAGAACTCGTGCCCGAACACACCGGGCATGGGTATCACGGGATGTCCCCTCTGGAATGCCTTGAGATCGGTGCCGCAGGTCAGCGCGGCCATGACCTTCACGAGTATTTCACCACGGGAAGGTGCCGGCGTTGGCACCTCCCGCAGCTCGATGACCCCTGGACGGACGAGATAACTGGCGAGCATCAGCTGCAGCCGAGTCTGCCCCCGAAGTACTGCCCCGCCACCGCAGCGATGATGAACAGAGGGATGAAGCGGTAATCAGTGTGAGAGGCGATGCGGGCTACGATGATGAACAGGACGGGCACATGGATCCAGGCAAACCATCTGAAAGAGTATCTCCTCGACCTGCTCCTCAGGTAGCCGAAGGGGATATTCACGAGAAAGGAAAAAAGGAGCAACAACAGCACTCCGGACATGGCATGCAGTATAGAGTATGTCTCCGGGCGAGTGCAATACGTGCCGGCATCGGGACGACCTCCACGCAGGCGGTGCCGCGCAGTCGGACGACTGCGGCACATACCGGAAGAGTCTGTGCTGTGCAGTTCCTCACTCGGCGCAATGCGCACAGTATCCCAGAATCTCCATGTGATGCTTTACCTTGGTGAAACTCTCCTTCGTGCAGAGTTCGTCCTGGAGGCTTTCAAGTGCGGGGGAGAAGAATTCTATCACCTTGCCGCACCTGATGCAGATCATGTGGTCGTGATGGGAATCGGAGGATACACGTTCGTAGTTGGAGCGCTTGTCGCCCCTTTCAACTTCCTCGATGAGCCCGCTCTCCACAAGGAGCGGGATCGTTCTGTAGATCGACGCCCGGGACACCTTTGAGCCCTTCGCCCGGAGTCTGAGAAAGAGATCATCCAGATTGAAATGGCCCTCCGAGTCAAGTATCTCTGTGATGATCTCGTCGCGCTCTCTCGTCGACTTGAAGCCTTTCGCAGAAAGAAATTCCCTGAACCTCTGCTTGTCCATCTGCACTCGCTTGTGTGTTCCCGGCCTCTCAGAGAGCAACATCAAGGTACCTCAGTATCCAGTTCACAGCGCTGCTGAAGAGGATTGCAGCGGTGAATACGATGCCTATTATCCACAGGGCGGTTGCCGGACCACGCTCCTTGATGATCATGAACAGGCTCGCAAGGCATGGTATGAACAGCGTCATTGCCACCAGGCTTACTACCGACTGAAGGGGTGTGAGGAGGCCCTCCTGCGCCATTTTGAACAAGCCTGCTGCTCCATAGTCCCGACGCAGGAAGCCGAGGATGAAGGATTCGGTGGTTTTTTCCGGAAGGCCGAGGAGCGTGACTATGACGGGTGAGGCTGCCTCTTCGAGGTGGTGTAGGAGATTGAACGTGTGCAACAGAAAGAGGATGAGCGTGCCGAGGACGAAGAGGGGAACCGCCTCTTTGAGATACCACTCCACCCGCCCGAGGGTCTTTATGAGCACGTTCATCCCATTGGGCACCCTGATGGGAGGCACTTCCAGGAAGAACTCCGTCCTCTCGCCCCTCACGAGCCTTGAGGCGAGAAAGCCCGTGAAAAGCAAGACGATGAGGATGCAGGCGGCCCAGACGAGCGTCGCCTTAAGGGAAAGAGAGCCGAGCATGCCGAGGATGACCCCGAGTTGTGCGGAGCACGGAATGGCGAGGGCAAGAAGCAGCGTTGTGATGATCCGGTCTCTCTTTGTCTCGAGTATGCGTGACGTCATCACCGCCATTGTGCCGCAGCCGAGGCCCAGCACCATGGGCAGTACCGCCTTGCCGTTAAGACCCATCAGATTGAAAACCCGGTTGCTCATGATCGCGAGACGGGGAAGGTAGCCGCTGTCTTCCAGTATTGCGAAGGCGAGAAAGAAGGTGACGGTGATAGGCAGGATGATGGCGATCGCGTACGTAAGCGCAACGGTGATGATGCCGTACTGCCCTACCAAGAGGTCCTGGATGATGCCCAACGGGATGAGGAGCTTCACGACCTTCGCGGCCATGGGGTTGATATAGCCGTTGAAGACGGTATCCTCCATGAGGTCAACGAGAGTGCCTGCTCCGAAGACACCAACGAATTCGTAAAGACCGAAAAGAACAGCCATGAGCAAGGGGACGCCGAATACGGGGTGCATGCTGATCCGGCCCAGGAAGGGCAGGACCGCTCCCCCTTCTGGCGTAACCCTTCTCACAACCTCGCGCGAGATCCGGTCTGCTGCCTCTATGCGCGAACGGTTGATGGCATAGGCAACGGACTCTCCGAGTTTCACGCTGCACTCATCGCGGAGAATCTCGACCTTCGCAAGGTCCGCCTCCTGGAGGTTCGCCTTGAGCCATTCCCTCAGGCTGTCGTCCTCGGACAGGATCATTAGCGCAAGGGATCGTTTCGAGATTCCCGTGTGCGGAAGTAGAGCGGCGATTTTCGACGCGTACTCCTCGATGATCGGATGGTACGTTGCGGCGACCGTTGACCTTCTCGGGAACTCAAGGGTTGCGCATAGTTCCTTGATCCCTTTCCTCTGCGGGGCGATGGTTGTTACGACGTCGATGCCGAGCAACTCCCTTAGACGAGCCACATCCAGAGATATGCCCCTGTCCCTGGCCTCGTCGATCATGTTGAGGTCAAGTACCATGGGCAACCCCATTTCGGAGAGCTGCAGGGTGATGAGGAGACTCCTCTTGAGGTTCTTGGCGTCTCCCACCTGCATGACCATGGTCGGCGATTCGGTCAGCAGGATGTCCCTGGTCACCTTCTCGTCCTCGCTCATCGGAATGAGCGTATTCACGCCGGGCGTGTCGACGAGGACGACCCTTTTGCCGTCAACGGCTATGTTGCCGTGGGTGACCTCCACCGTTGTTCCCGGGTAGTTAGACACAGTCACATACTGACCCGTAAGGAGACCGAAGATGACGCTCTTACCCACATTCGGATTGCCGACGAGGGCGATTGTCTCGAGGAGAGGTTTTTGCTTTTTCGTTCTAACCATCGGGCTGGCAGTGCTATCAATCAAGATTGAGACTCAGTCTCATTTTGATGATACCAGAACAGGAGAAGATATTTCAATGGGAGCCGCTTGCATCTCGCTCTGTCCATCCTGTATTCTTGTAGTGGCATGAACTTAAGGTGCTCACAGGGAAGTGTTTTTTTGCTATTCTGTCTGATCCTGCTCGTATGCCAATGGGCTGCGGGTGCGCAGAGAGAGCCTTCAGGAGCCGGAGTCGCGACGCCGGGGCCGGCAAGAGAGGTCGGGCAGGCGACATTGGCTGCTGAGGTGAAAATTGGCAGGCACCCGGACTTCGTGAGGATCGTGTTCATCATGGATGAAAAGTACCTGCAGAGGGTCACAGTGAACCAGAAAGGCGCCTCGACGCTGGAGGTAGAATTCCCGCTGCCTGTCACGCTCTCCCATGCAGAGAAGGGCAATCTGACCGGCGGTGCGCCTGTGGAGGTCGCGAAAGGCGTGCTCATTTCGGCGAAGGCCAGCAAGAGCCTGATCGCGCTTCAGAGCCTCTCGTCGTTCAAGGTGCACCGGTTTTCAGAACCGTCCCGGCTCGCCATTGATGCATACCCCACTGCTGCACCGGCCGAGTCGCCGCAGAGTGTGGCTCCTCATTCCTCCCCTGAAGAGACCCTCATCGAGTTCATGTCGGTGGTGATCGACCCGGGGCACGGCGGATACGACAAGGGTATCCGCACCGGGGACTTCAGCGAGAGCGATCTGGTCCTGTCTTTCGCAAAGGATCTTGCACAGGCCTTCACGAAGAGGGGAAAGAAGGTCTCGCTGACGAGGAAGAGCGACCACGTTCTTTCGATCAGGGAGCGCGTGAACCTCGTGCGTCAGCGCTTACCCGATGCAGTCGTCAGCATCCACATGTCGACGGGGAAGGATCTCGTGGTCTACAGTACCCCTTGGAAGGTTATCGACGGTGTTCAGGGGGGGTCGGCAGAGGGACGGAGCAACCCTAATCTGATTGTGGAGGCTTTACTCGCCCGTTCGCTCGCCCAGAGCGTGCTGAGCGATCTCGATCTCGAGGTCAAACATGAGCATTTGCCCCTTTCCCTGCTGGCACAGTCACCGGTAACGGCCATACTGATCGAGCTGCCTCATCCGGAAACCTTTAGGTACGAGGGTAAAGGGAGAGAACGTCTCGTTTCTGCTGTGACGAGAGGCATGGCTCATGTGCAGGCGGGCCGATGACTGACGGAGTCAACAGATGAGCAAGCGCGCGGTCGTCGTCGCCCTCACGGTGCTCGTTGTCGGTTCTCTGGCAGGGTGGTTCATCGCGAAAACATACCTGCTCCATGAGGAAAAGTCCGCGGTCACGGAACAGGAGACAAACCAGACCGCCCGGACTGAATGGACACAAGAGGCGGTCACCGTGAAGGTAGGCGTGCCCTCTGGCGATGGTATCAGTTACGAGGAGCGGAAGGTGAGGTACGACTCTACAAAGATCAGAATGGCTGAGTCGATAGTCGAAGAATATCTCAAGGCGCTCCCGACGAATCTCAGGGAAACAAAGCTCCTTGGCTTGTACCAGGACAGGGACAACGTCCTGTATGTTGATCTATCGGAGGAGTTCAGGAAGAATTTCTCAGGCGACGCACGGCTCGAGTTCTACCTGCTCAAGTCTCTCCTCGAGACACTCACACTTAATGTCGAAGGAACACAGGACGTAAAGATCCTGCTCGAAGGCAAAGAGGTAGACACCGTGGGAGGACATTTCCAAGTGCTCTACCCGCTCAGGGATTGGCTGACCGACCGCACAGTTCAGCCCGGGTAGTCTCGAAAGCGGGGGAGCAATGACGTGGACGAAAGACCTATAGGGATATTCGACTCAGGAATCGGCGGACTCACTGTCTTTAAGGAGGTGAGCCGTTTGTTGCCTGCAGAGCACATCGTGTATCTGGGTGACACGGCGAGGGTCCCTTACGGCATCAGGTCGCCCGAAACGGTGATCAGGTATTCGTTCGAGTGCGCCCGTTTCCTGATGCTGAACGGTATAAAATTGCTTGTGGTAGCCTGCAATACTGCCTCGGCAGTGAGTCTCGATGAGATCAGGAGGAGCCTCCCCGTGCCTGTGATAGGGGTGATAGAACCGGGTGCCCAGGCGGCTGTCGCGTCGACGCGCAACAGGAGAATAGGCGTGATAGGCACGGAAGCTACGGTACGGAGCGGTGCGTATGTTACAGAGATACGGCGACTGGACGGGACCGTGGAAGTTATCAGCATCCCTTGCCCTCTGTTCGTGCCCCTCGTGGAGGAGGGATGGACGGACGGCGAGATCGCCCGCCTAGTTGCAGAGAAATACCTTTCGGTGATGAGAGGGCAGGGACCTGATACCCTCGTACTGGGCTGTACGCATTACCCACTGCTGAAAGCCGTCATCGGCGGGGTGATGGGGGCGGTGAGCCTGATCGATTCCGCTGTCGAAGTGGCGAAGGTCGCCGGGGGACTGCTTGGTGATTCTGACGGGCTGAGGGTGTCCGGCGGAAAGCCGACATACCGCTTTTTTGTCACCGATTCTCCGCATAAGTTCATCTCCGTCGGCGAACGTTTCCTCGGCGGAAAGATCGGGGACATCGAGAAAGTCGCAGTGTCGGAGATGTAAAAGGCATGCGCATAGAATCTCTGTGCAGTCTGAAAACATGACATACCGGGGGTGTTAATGAGACCTGATGGCCGTAAGAACGACGAGATGAGAAAAGTCAAGATAATGAGGAACTTCGTTTCCACAGCGGAGGGATCGGTTCTCATAGAGTGCGGCAACACGCGTGTCATCTGCACGGCCTCTATCGAAGACAGGGTGCCTCCTTTCCTGAGAGACCAGAAGCGCGGGTGGGTCACCGCGGAATACGGCATGCTCCCCAGATCAACCCATTCCAGGACTATGAGGGAGGCTTCGTCAGGTCGCGTCGGGGGCAGGACACACGAGATCCAGAGGCTGATCGGCAGGGCGTTGCGGGCTGTCACGAGTCTCGAAATGCTCGGAGAGAGGACGGTGTGGATAGACTGCGACGTGATACAGGCCGACGGGGGGACTCGCACCTCAGCGATAACCGGCGGCTTCATCGCCCTCAATGACGCTCTTCGCCGCGTTGTGAGGAGCGGGCTGCTGGAGAGGAATCCCGTGAAGGATTATCTGGCGGCGGTGAGTGTGGGGATTGTGAACCGCGAACCCCGATTGGACCTGTGTTATGCGGAGGACTGCTCTGCGGAGGTTGACATGAACATCGTGATGACGGGGAGCGGTAAAATCGTTGAAATTCAAGGTACCGCCGAGTCGGAACCTTTCTCCGCTGATGATCTGGGAGAACTGCTCGTGCTGGGACGGAAGGGCATTCAGGGACTGGTTGCCCTACAGAGGGAGATATCTGAGCCCGATATGGTAAAATAGGCCATGCGATTTAAGAGCATATATAAGAGCCTCTTCATATGGCTTCTCATCGGGATGTCCATGATCCTGCTTTTCAACCTGTTCAATGTCCCTCCGAAGAGCGAGAGGGAGATCATCTTCTCAGATTTCCTTGCGAAAGTGGATTCAGGGGAGGTCGACGAGGTCACGATCAAGGACAACAACATCACCGGAAGGCTCAAAGAAGGGTCGCGGTTCAGGACTTACGCTGTGGGGTATCCTGATCTTGTGAAAGACCTGAGGAGCAAGAACGTCAAGATCACTGTGAAACCGCCTGACCAGAACCCTTGGTACGTCAACCTCTTCTTCTCCTTCGGCCCGATTATACTGCTCGTCCTTGTCTGGATCTTCTTCATGAGGCAGATGCAGATGGGCGGCAACAAGGCGATGTCTTTTGGAAGGGCGCGTGCGAAGCTCGTATCTGACAAGGCTGTCAAGATAACGTTCGCCGACGTGGCGGGGATTGAGGAGGCGAAGGACGAGGTAGAGGAGATCATAGAGTTCCTGAAAGACCCGCAGAAGTTCTCGAGACTCGGTGGAAAGATCCCCAAAGGCGCCTTGCTGGTGGGGTCCCCGGGCACTGGCAAGACGCTCCTCGCGAAAGCGATTGCGGGCGAGGCGGGCGTTCCTTTCTTCTCCATATCGGGATCGGATTTTGTGGAGATGTTTGTGGGCGTCGGAGCGTCGAGGGTGAGAGACCTCTTCGACCAGGCCAAGAAGAGCGCGCCCTGCATAGTGTTCATCGACGAGATCGACGCAGTCGGCAGGCACAGGGGCGCGGGGTTGGGCGGCGGCCACGACGAAAGGGAACAGACGCTGAACCAACTCCTTGTCGAGATGGACGGGTTCGAGGGGAATGAGGGAGTGATCATCCTTGCCGCAACCAATAGGCCCGATGTGCTTGATCCGGCGCTGCTGCGCCCCGGAAGGTTCGACAGGCAGATCGTGGTGCCCACTCCCGACGTGAAGGGGAGGCATGCGATACTGAATGTTCATACTAGAAACATTCCGCTCGCCGAGGGGGTGAATCTTGAGAAAGTCGCACGTGGCACCCCCGGTTTTTCTGGTGCGGACCTTGCCAACCTGGTGAACGAGGCGGCGCTTGTCGCCGCAAGGAAATCGAAGGACAAGGTGGACATGATCGATTTCGAGTTCGCGAAAGACAAGGTGCTGATGGGTGTAGAGCGTCGAAGCATGGTGCTGAGCGAGACCGAGAAGAGGAACACCGCAATTCATGAGGCTGGTCATGCACTCGCCGCAAAACTCACCCCCGGAACTGACCCCATTCACAAGGTGAGCATCATACCGAGGGGTAGGGCACTGGGCGTGACCCAACAGCTCCCTTTGGACGACCGTTACACCTATTCGAAAGACTACCTGGTGAAGGCCTTGAGGGTTCTGCTCGGGGGAAGGGCTGCGGAGGAGATCGCCCTGCAGCATACCACCACCGGCGCCGGAAATGATCTCGAGAGGGCTACTGACCTTGCGAGGAAGATGGTGACCGAGTGGGGGATGAGCGATAAGCTGGGGCCTCTCACGTTCGGCAAGAAGGACGAACAGATATTTCTCGGCCGGGAGATCGCGAGACACAAGGATTATAGCGAAAGAACCGCTGAAGAGATAGACGGGGAGATCAAGAGAATTGTGACCACCGCCTACGATGAGGTGAAGGCGCTGCTCGAGGAGAACCGCAACCTGCTCGATGCCCTCGCTCACGCCCTGCTCGAGCGGGAGACCATCGAAGGCGTTGAGATAGATGGTCTCATTGCCGAGGCACAGGTGTCGAAGAACTGATATTGCATGCGGGTCTTTCAGAACCCGTGTGCCCGACCCGCGGAGAGTGAGCCTGCTTCCGCCATATCCCGCATGAAGATTTCCTGGTCACACTTCTGCCTGGACTTTTCCCGGAAGACTTATGTGATGGGGATCCTCAATGTGACCCCCGACTCCTTCTCGGACGGGGGCCTTTTCTTCGACAAAGATCGGGCGGTCGCTCACGCGGAGAGGCTCGTTGCAGAGGGGGCCGATATTGTCGATGTCGGTGGAGAGTCTTCCCGTCCGGGCTCGGACCCGCTCCCTGTGGAGGAAGAACTGCAGCGGACGATACCTGTCATCGAGGCCGTAGCAAAGAGGGTATCGGTGCCCGTCTCGATCGACACTTACAAGGCCGAGGTTGCGATCAGGGCCCTCGACGCAGGGGCCTCAATGGTGAACGACATAAGCGGCCTTCGCTTCGATCCGCAAATGGCCAGAGTAGTCTCGTCATCCTGCGCACCCGTGGTCATTATGCACATGAAGGGTACTCCCAGGGACATGCAGAAAAACCCCACGTATGAGGCCGTCATTCCCGAGATCATTGCATTCTTCAGGGAACGCATCGCTGCGGCCGTTGAGGCCGGCATTCCCGAAGAACTCATCATCATCGACCCCGGCATAGGGTTCGGAAAGACCGTTGACCACAACCTGCAGATCATCAGGGATCTTGGAGAGTTTAGCGTGCTCGGGAGGCCCGTTGCCATCGGTGTGTCCAGGAAGGCATTCCTCGGTAAGTTGCTTGGTGACGCGCCGGTATCCGAAAGGATCGAGGGCACGGCAGCCGCAGTGGCCGCTTCCATCCTAGACGGCGCGCACATCGTAAGAGTGCATGACGTGAAAGAAATGGCGCGCGTGGCGAGGGTTGCCGATGCGATAAAGCGCGGCTCGGCGTTGAGCTGATGGTTATTTCTTCCAGAAATTCGGCACGAAGAGTATGAGGACGGTATATACCTCGAGCCGGCCCGTGAGCATGCAGAAGGAGAGGATCCACTTCGCCGCTGAGGGAAGCGAGGCATAGTTCTCCGCCGGTCCCACATCTCCGAGTGCGGGACCGACGTTGCACTGGGCTGATATCACCGCGCTGGTAGCGGTGACGATGTCGATGTCGAGGGCGGTGAGAGCCACCGTCGCGGCGGCACCGAATGACATGAAGAGGAACACAAACCCCCAGATGCTCCCGAGGACCTCCTTGGCGATGAACCTGTCATCGAGCTTGAGAGTCGTCACCGCGCGGGGATGGATCAGCTGATATATCTCGCGGTAGCCCTGCTTGAGCATGAGGAGTATCCTCACCTGTTTTATCCCCCCGCCTGTCGAGCCTATCATCCCTCCCAGGAACATGATCATGACGAGCACAATCTGTGCGAAAGGCCCCCATTTCTCGTAGTCTGCTGAGGCGTAGCCGGTGGTCGTCATGATCGTCACCACCTGAAAGACAGAGTACCTGAAGGAATCGGCGAGAGAGGAATAGTCGGTGCCCCGGAGATAGAGGGCGAGCACAAAGGTGACAGCCGTGATCACCGAAACGTAGAACCTGAATTCGGTGTTTTTCCAGAGGACACGTGGTTGGCCTCTCATCACGTAAAAATACAGTGAGAAGTTGACTCCTGCGAGGAACATGAAGAGAGTGGTGACGTATTCTATGAACGGGCTCCGGAAGTGAGCGATGCTCGCGTTCTTCGTGGAGAAACCTCCTGTAGCCATGGTCGTGAATGCATGACAGGTGGCGTCGTAGAAGTCCATCCCACCAGTCATGAGAAGTATTATGTCAAGTACCGTTATGCCCACATAGATGATCCAGAGTGCTTTCGCCGTCTCCAGTATCCTCGGTCTCAGCCTGTCGACGGTGATCTCGGGAACCTCGGCCTTGAACAGTTGCATCCCCCCGGAACCGAGCATGGGCAGCACGGCGAGGGCGAGCACTATTATGCCCATGCCGCCGATCCATTGCGTCAGAGACCGCCAGAAGAGCACGCCCTTAGGGACCACTTCGATGTCGCGCAGCACCGATGC
>JBLMXV010000010.1:0-3596 GCA_050257935.1 Chloroflexota bacterium | reverse complement strand
GAGGAGTTTAGACCACAGGTCCTTGAGATCAAGCGGGGCTTGCTGTTTCCGCTTGGGAGTGATCATGTCCGTTATCCTCTTGTCCACGCGCACCGTGGAGGGGCCAATCGTGAATTCAGTGAATTCGGGCATAAACGATGAATATCTTTCAGATAACCGTGAGTGCAACGCCTCGTCTACTTCGTAGTTAGGCTTGCTTAATACCTTCATGGCATTTCTTTCCTCTCTCGATTTCCACTCTTTGCACTTATACGAAGGTAGGAACTCCGTAAGATGTGCGGGCTCCCCAAAGAAATCGAGCAATTATACCACATGTAGACCGACTCCTGACGAGGAAGATGTTGAAGGGCCTATGAGGCGTCGGCCGCTGGAGACGAAGCATGTTACCTTTAACGTGGAGCATGATCCTGTCCCTGAACGGGCGCCGGGGCTGGAACTCCGAGGGGCCGGGACTACTATTTCACGCTTGTGGAAAGGATCTTCCTAAAGGAGCTCCTGTAATCCGAGGGGGTAATGCCGGTGATCTTCTTGAACTGCCTGATGAAGTTGCTCACGTCGTTGTAGCCGATCTCCGCCGAGACCATCGAGACGTTGAGGTCGTCACGTGTCAGGAGTTCCTTGGCCCGCTGGATGCGGAGGTAGGCGACGAACTCCTTCGGGCTCATCTTGATGTGCCTCTTGAAGAGCCTGCAGAAGTGGAACTTGCTGAGGTTCGCCTCCCTGGCCAGCCTGCCGAGAGACACGTCGCCTGAGAGGCTCTCCCGGATATAGTTGATGGCCCGGAGCACGGTCTCGGGCTTGTCCGTGGTTGCCTCGCGCATCAGTTCCGGCGCATCTCCGAACCACGTGCCCTCCTGCCGCCCGAAGGGTGCTCTCGACTCCCGCGAGGATCGCTTCAGCTTGAGCAGGGAAACAACGGCACTGCTCAGTTCCACGACGTTAACAGGTTTGCTCAGACATAGTCTTGCACCCGACATGAGCGCCTTGCCTGCCGTTTGATCGTTGCAGTCATCGGCGATGAAGATGATGGGTGTGGTGACACAGGTCTCCTTGATCCGCTGGAGCAGACCCAGAGCCTTATTCGGGTCTGGGCCTGTATCGATGAGGACGACATCGGGCTTGCAGTCGTGGATCTTGGACATCGCTCCCCTCAGGGGGCACATCTCGACTCTCTCCCCCTCGAGGGCAAGCAACCGGTAGAAGCTCTGGTTGATGAGATCGGCAATTACGAGGACGGACTTTTTGCCGTTGGCTGAGGCGTCAACTTTGTAGCTGTTCATCTCGCTCAATGGTCTGAAGTTGTATGATAACATGGTATTTAGGAAAGCATTTTGCGTGCCATGCCTGCCTCATATCAGATCCCTTTGATATTCAATGATACCATTTTTTCGACTGTGGTGAAATGGCGCAATTTCTGCCGATTTATGTAACCATTGCGCTCAACGACACACACGATTCGTCAGCTTTGTGGTATCCTGTCACACTGCGGAAAACAGGAAGGAGGTGAAAGCATGCAATTGATTGTGTTCGCATTGACACTCGCAGCGCTGCTCCTGCCCGTGACAGGCTCCCATGCCTTCAGTGAAAAGGGACAGGACTGCGCGAAGTGCCATACCCTCAGCAAGGAGGATGCGCTGTCGCTGCTCAAGGACTTCGGACAGAACCTCAAGGTCCTCGAGGTGAGGCAGGGACCGGCCTCCGGCATGTGGGAAGTTGATGTGGATGCCGGCGGGAAGAAGGGATTGGTGTACGTCCACTATTCGAAGAACTACGTACTTTTTGGCGAGCTCTACGACCTCAAGGCGAAGAAGAGCGTCACGAGGGAGAGGCTCCTCGAGATCAACAAGGTCGATGTCTCGCAGATACCCCTTGACGATGCCCTCGTCATGGGGGAGAAGGACGCGAAGTACAAGGTGATCGTCTTCGACGACCCCGATTGACCATACTGCGGAAAACTTCATCAGGAGATGAAGAAGGTTATTCAGGAGAGGAAAGACATCGCCTTCTATATTAAGATGTTCCCGTTGAGCATCCATCCCCAGGCTTACGATAAGGCGAAAGCCATTGTCTGCGCCAAATCCCTCGCTGTGCTCGAGGACGCCTTCGAAAAGAAGGAACTGCCGAAGGCAACGTGCGAGACGACCGTCGTGGATGACAACATCAAGCTCGCAGGCAAGCTCGGCATCAGCGGAACTCCTGCGATCGTCATGCCTGACGGCAGACTAATCCCCGGCTACATGGAAGCTCCGGCGCTCATAGAAACGATCACCAAGCAGTAGGAACAGCTTGTCTACTGTATGAAACGGGGGGGGCGCATCCGCAGCCACCCCCGTTTCATTGATGGCTTGCCACGCGACAGGCGCGTTGGCTATTTCGCCGGGTGTGCTGCTTCTCCGGAAGCACCGCCGCCGATCGAGACCAACTCCACCTCGAATATCAGGGCACTGTTCGGCCCTATCACCTGACCGGCACCGCGCTCCCCGTATGCTAGGTCGGGCGGGATGAAGAGTTCCCACTTGGCTCCGGTCTTCATGAGCTGGAGCCCCTCGGTCCAGCCCTTGATGACGCCGCTGACAGGGAAAGTCGCAGGCTGGTTCCGGCTGTAAGAGCTGTCGAACTCGGTGCCGTCGACCAGGCGCCCGCGGTAGTGGACCGTCACCGTGTCGGTCGCCTTTGGCATCGGCCCGTCCCCTTCCTTGATGACCTTGTACTGGAGTCCGCTCGGAAGCGTCTTCACTCCTTCCTTCTTGGCGTTCTCTTCCAGGAAGGCCTTGCCCTCAGCGAGGTTCTTCTCTCCCATCTTCTTCCGTTCTTCCTGCTGCGCGGCCACGATCTTCGTCTTGAGCTCCATGAGAGTCTGGTTCATTTCCTGCGGGGTCATCACGGGCGTGGCTCCCGCAAGTGCATCCTTGATACCCTGCATGAGCGCGTCCGGGTTGAGGTCCAGGTGCTGGCGCTTGAAGTCACCGCCGATCTGGTATCCGACGCTGTAGCTCACCTTGTCCTTATCATCCTTGATCTGTAGCTTCTCCTGCGCCTGCGCCGCCCCGGCGATGAGCCCGAGCGCAAGCAATGATACTAACATCTTCCTCATGTCTGTTCCTCCTCCTCGCCGCAGCGCATCCTGCGGCTATTGTAATGTGTTTTGATCCCTTACTTTTCGCCCCATATCTATCTACTGTTCGACGAAAAGAGCATGTGGGACAACTTTTAACCTTATAAGGCGGGCATACAGACTGTCAAGCGGACCGAGATTGAGTCAGGGTATGGTCGGTGCGGACATGCTGTGTTGAACGGCGCGAATTCCCTTGATAGCGCCTGCAGTACGCAGTTCGTCAGATACAAATCCTTCACGTGCCGGGAAGGAGGTCAAATTCTGAACACCCGATGGCGGATGAAGGCCTTTTCAGCGAATATGCGGGTGGCTCACTGTCCCGATCTCACCTCGCAGTTCAGCAACTCAACGAACGTAAAGCTTATCGCGTGGTTGCCCTCTTGGATGGGCTTCGGCTCACTCCAACCTCTCCCTACTATCCGTAATTCCTTTCCCTGCGGAAGTCCGCCTCTGATGAGCGAAAAACATTTCTCCTCAAAAG
>JBLMXV010000009.1:0-11730 GCA_050257935.1 Chloroflexota bacterium | reverse complement strand
GCGTGGCAACCGGGTCACATCTGTACAGGAGGACGCATGTCAGATATCAGTGAAAGAATCTTCAGCGTCATCGAGGACCCTGTCCTCATGTCGCTGGCAACGGTAACGCCGGATGGAAAGCCGTGGGTCAGGTATGTGATGGGTGTGGGGGGGCACGATCTGACGATCCGCTTTACAACCTTCCTTGGGTCCCGCAAGGTGATGCATATCAAGAGCAACCCCGAGGTGCACATTGCCTGCGGCGTTACCAGTCCCGAGAAGGCAGAACGGTATCTCCAGATACAGGGCCGTGGAGAAGTGAGCACTGACCCGACGGAGAAGAATGAGATGTGGAAGGACTATCTCCAGGCCTATTTCAGCGGTCCAGATGACCCCGATTACTGTGTCGTCATAGTGAAACCTTACCGCATCGAGTATGTGACCATGACGGGGTCGTCTCCTGATGTCTGGGAAGCCCCTTGACACGCGCCATGAGCGGATGGTGACGGGCCGGGATCATTCATGACTTCGCGGCAGCCGAGTTGATTTGTGAAATCTGCGGGCTAGTTGTCCGGAGGATAGACGAGGAGTTCCTTTCCCGTTGCAATGTCCCATAGCCTGACCGTTCCGTCCCAACTTCCCGACAGGGCGAACCTGCCGTCGGGGGAAAAGGCAACCGCCGTCACATAGCCTTCATGACCTCTGAATTCCCGCAGCAGTTGCGTTGTCGCGGTGTCCCACAGTTTTACCGACCGGTCTAGGCTCTCGCCTGAAAGAAAACGGGTCCCGTCGGGGGAGTAGGCGACGGAACTGACCCAGAAGACATGGCCTGAAAAGACTCTCCCCATCTTCATTGTTCCGAGGTTCCACTCGATCACACGGTGGTCCCAACTGCCGGAGAGGGCATACGTTCCATCCGGGGATGCGGCGACGGAACTGACGATGCTCTCGTGTCCCCTCAAGGTGCCTATCTCCAGACCGGCTGACACGTCCCACATCTTGACGGTCATGTCAGAGCTTCCGGAGAGGGCGCGGACTCCGTCGGAGGTGAACGTGACGGAGGTGACTGCATCAGAGTGCCCCCCGAGCGACTGGATCTGGGTCCCTCGCTCCATGCTCCAGATTCGCACCGTCTTGTCTGAGCCCCCGGAAAGGATCAGTCTGCTGTCAGAGGAGAAGGCAACGGAGTTCACGCTTCCCTTGTGTCCTGTCAGTGCACGTATCTCTTTGCCGGTGGCGAGGTCCCATATCGTCACGATACCGTCCTGACCTGCCGACGCGACATATTTCCCATCAGGAGAGATTGAGACGGAGGTGACTCCTTGAGAGGATCCCTGGAAGAAGCTTACGGTCCGTCCCGTCGCGACCTCCCAGAGGATGACGGCACCATCGGAGTCGCCTGACAGCGCGCGAGTGCCATCGGGCGAGAAGGCAACAGAAGACACCCTGCCGGTGTGGCCGGCAGACGTCTGAGGTCCTTGTCCGCTTTTCTCGAACGTGGCGCAGCTGTGCGTGAGAATCAGAAAGGCGACGACCGCGACGGTCAGACCGTACGGGCAGAGAGGGGTGCTTGCGCGGACATTTTCCCACATTTTCATAATATATGCTCCCCGTGTGCGACTCCACGATCATTACGTGCGTGGCTTCGGGGTTCGAGCACGCCTGTCGGCAGTGACCGACTCAAAGTCTGTCAGGGCTGATGTATTGTACACCCCCCGGGGCCGATGGCGCACCTCATCGGCGACTTCCGGCGCCGCGGCTCTGTGGTATAGTAGAGCCTGGCGTTGCACAGAACGCTGCATGGAGCAGGGCGGAGATGCCGGAAACCTTTCTGGCGCGATACCCTGTTCATCGTAAGATCACCCTTGAGGGCACCGGTGTAGCACATCGCCACTGAATTCGAGGACAAGGCACTCTGAATTTGATCTTATCGCATTCAGAAAGGATTGGAGGCACTCCGCCCTGCTCCGAAAAGTGACTGCAGGGTAGACCTCGGCATCATGATGAGAAAGATTCATCGGCAGGACAGAGATGGCGAAAAGACTTTATGACGGAGCAGTTTCCATGAGACTGGCGGCGCTCAACCTGACAAGAGACGAGTTCAGCTCTCAGGCGAGATCCGGGTCAGTTGCGCCGCTCGCGCGTGAGATTCCCTACTCCCCTCCTCACCGCGTGTTCATGCCATTCAGGAGGTTGCCTTACAGCGTGCTCTTGGAAAGCGTGAAAGGCACCGAGAAGATCGGCAGATACTCATTCATCGCCTTTGACCCTTATCTCGCCTTCACGGCGAAGGACGGAGAAGTGCAGGTCCGTGATCTTCTGAGTGACCGGGCTGCTGTTTCGTCGAGACCTCCGCTGGAAAGATTGGGCGAACTGGTTTCGGCGTATCGCCAGAGCTGCCTGCCGGGACTCCCCCCTTTCCAGGGCGGCGCCATAGGCATGCTGTCTTATGACTTCGTGAGGTATATTGAGCGGATACCGAAAACCGCCCGTGACGACCTCCGCATACCCGACGCTCACTTCCACATGGCGGACAAGGTGATCGCCTTCGACCACGTCCTGCGGAAGGCCTGGATCATTGTCGCGCCTGGTGCGAGCCTGACGGGGCTTGGGTACCGGGACATCTCCGGTTCTGAGTGGGACGTGATATACGACGAATCGGTGCAGCGGATCGATGAGATTAACTCCCTGATCGAGAGCTCGCGTGACAGACAGGACGGTCCTCGGAGGGAAGCGCTTCCCGAGGCGGCGGGAACGATACGTTACGAGATGTCAAAGAGACGTTACATGGATATGGTAGTGAGAGCCAAGGAGTACATCGCTGCAGGCGACATCTTTCAGGCGAACCTTTCGCAGAGGATATCGGCGCCGCTGCTCAAGCGGGAGCCGTACGACATATACCTCATCCTCAGGGAGATCAATCCGTCGCCTTTTGCCGGATACGCCGATTTCGGGGAGTACCAGATCGTGAGTTCCTCCCCTGAACGTCTCGTCAGGCTCGTCGGCGATGTGATAGAGACAAGGCCGATCGCAGGCACCAGGCCTAGGGGGAAAGACATGAGCGAGGACGAAGCGATGAGGTCCGAACTCCTCCTGAACGAGAAGGAGAGGGCTGAGCACATCATGCTCATAGACCTCGAACGGAACGACATAGGCAGGGTAGCCGAGACCGGCAGTGTGACCGTCGATGAACTCATGATCACCGAGGACTATTCGCATGTCATCCACATTGTTTCGAATGTGCGGGGGACCCTGGGGAGGGGCATGACTGCCTTCGATGTGGTACGGGCCACTTTCCCGGGCGGAACGATCACGGGTGTCCCGAAGGTCAGGTGCATGGAGATCATTGATGAACTCGAACCGGTCGCGCGCGGGCCCTATACCGGTTCCCTCGGCTACATCGGTTTTTCCGGAAACATGGATCTTAACATCATCATCAGGACATTTGTGGTAAAGGACGGAAATGTCTACGTGCAGGCAGGGGCGGGCATAGTCGCCGATTCCGATCCTGAGCGGGAGTACTACGAGACGCTTAAGAAGGCAGAGGCTCTGATAAGGACCCTGGAGCTGACATGACCCTACACTTGCAATGCGGAGCATCGCGGCCTCCGGTCCTCTCTGAATGCGATGTGGATTCGACCTGACAGCTGCCTGGAACGGCCGAGGCAGAGCGCCTTAAATGGTGTCGCGTCCTCGAATTCAGTGGTGGTGGGGGCCATTTACACACTGTCCGCCCTTCTGTTACCATAGACGTTTAGCGCACGATAGCATATGCTAGTCTCGCGGTAAGGGGACTTCGCACCTTGCCTCAGGCCTGACCAGCATCGCTTCATATTCGAAAATTGCGCGGGTAAGGAGTTCTTCGTGGAACAGAGCACAGCAGGGAAGATTAAGGACAGGACGGTCATCGACAGGATATGGAGCCTTTTCACCTCCATCAAACTGGCGGTGGTGGTATTCACGATCATTTCTCTCACTTCGATAGTTGGGACTATCGTCGAGCAGCAGGCTGACCCGCAGCGGAACATAAAGCTCCTTGCCAAGTTTTTTGGCGACGCATCGGCTCCCGGGGTGTTTAGGGTACTGGATGCCCTCGGGTTCACCGATATGTTCCACTCGTGGTGGTTCCTTGTCCTGATCTTCGCATTCGCGGCGAACCTCGTCATCTGTTCTCTCGAAAGGTTGCCGAAGATATGGAGGGTCGTTAAAGAGCCTGTAAAGCCTCTCACTGCCCAACAGTTCTCGTCGATGTCCATCAAGAGGGAGGCTGTGATCAAGGAAAAAGCGGAGAAGGTCACGGCGACCGTGGAGGCTGAGCTGAAGAAGGCGGGGTTCAAGCCGAAAGTGGACAAAGAGAGCGGCTTCCTGCAGATTTACTCCGAGAAGGGCAGGTATGGCAGGCTCGGACTCTATGTCACCCATTTCAGCATCCTCCTCATACTGACCGGTGCGGTAGTGGGCATCTTCGCGGGGTTCAACGGCTTTCTGAATCTTCTGGAAGGGACAACGTCAACTGTTGCGTACATGAGGAACGGCAAGGAAATCCCCCTCGGCTTTGAGATACGGTGCGATGACTTCGATGTATCATTCTACGAAAACTCTGATACGCCCAAGTCGTTCAGGAGTTGGCTGACCATCTTTGAGAACGGCCGGGAGGTGTTGAAACAGGATATAGAAGTAAACACACCCCTCCGCTACCGGGGGATTACATTCTACCAGTCGAGTTACGGATTCTCGCCATCCCGCGACGCCCTCTACAAGTTCACCGTCACCGGCCGGGACGGCAAGAAAGAGGACGTGCAGGTGAAGTTCGGAGAGACCTTTTCTATCCCCGGGAGCAAGCTGACGGCGAAGGTGGCGGATTTCAGCCCGGCTCTCGGACTCAATGATAAGGGCAGGCTGTTCACCTATGCCGAGACTATGAACAATCCGGCTGCCTTCCTGGAATTCACTGAGGGGGGGGCGGTCAAGAACAGCCAGTGGATACTGAAGCGCTTCCCTGAGACGTGGAAGACGCCCGAAGGCGTGATTGAATTCAAGGACCTCTGGGGCGCGCAATACACGGGATTGCAGGTGAGAAAGGACCCGGGGGTCTGGATCGTGTATCTCGGTTGTCTTGTGATGGCCGTGGGACTTTATGCAGCCTTCTTCATGAGCCACCGGAGGGTCTGGGTAGGTCTCGTCGATCAGGGCGGCAAGGTGCAAGTCACCATCGCAGGTTTCGCCAACAAGAACAGGCTTGCCTTCGAGCAGAAGATAGACAGGATACTGAAAGGCATTCAGTCATAGCGGTAAGGAGGACTTCTCATGGACAGTTCGCTTTTCTTCGGCATCTCCACGCTCTCATACATATTTGCAATGGTCGCGTATATTACGTATCTCGCCTTCAGGAATAGCGTCGTCGGCCTGCTCGCCACCACAATCACTTGTGTGGGCCTGGTGTCGCACACCATTGCGTTTCTCATGAGATGGCACGAGTTCTCGGTGATCGGGGGAATGGGCCTGCTCAGGGCGATACCGCTCACGAACCTCTATGAGTCACTCGTATTCTTTGTCTGGTGCCTCATCGCGGGTTATCTTGTCATCGAGTGGCGTTATAAGACCCGTTCGTTCGGTGCCTTCATCACGCCCATCGCAGCCATGGCGCTCGCGTTTATCGACATTTCCGGAATGTCCAAAGACATACACCCGCTTATTCCCGCGCTCCAGTCCAACTGGCTGCTGGCACATGTGACCATGAGCTTCATCTCCTACGCGGCGTTTGCGATCTCGGCGGGCACGGCGATCATGTATCTCGCCGAGACGGCGAAGGACAGGAAGGAGGGCACGTACATATTCTGGACCGTCACACTCGGCATCTTCATCACGATACTCATCGCGATGGGTATAGACACCCTCGTGTTCAAGATAGCCTCAAGGACACCCGAGGCGTTCATCAAGAGCTATTTGTTCAAGGCGAGTTTCAGGAGTAACTCAGGTGCAGTAGTAGCCCTGAGTTACGCGGCTGCGGCGGTGATCATCTTCATCGTGTGGCGTTACGGGTATGCGGTAAGCAAGGTTGTGTCGTCCTTTTCGCTTTCGGCTGATACCCTGGACGACCTGACTTACAAGAGCATTGCCATAGGCTTTCCTATATTCACCCTCGGCGGACTGGTATTCGGCGCAATCTGGGCCGACCAGGCATGGGGCAAGTACTGGAGCTGGGACCCCAAGGAGACGTGGTCACTGATCACGTGGTTCGTTTACGCATTCTATCTTCATGCTCGATTCCTGCGTGGCTGGAGAGGCAAGAAAATCGCCATCGTGGCAGTCGTAGGTTTCTTCTCAACCATATTCACGTACCTCGGGGTGAACCTCCTCCTGAGCGGATTGCACTCCTACGGAGGGATGTAGTAGCGACCGGGGAACTCGCGCGTTTGCGGGGGAAGGTGTGGGTTTTCTCAGCCCTCCTGGTCGCCCAGGCGCGTGAATAATCACGACTAGCGGATTACTCGGTTCGTGCTTCTACTTGGCATCGACACCTCCTGCGATGATACTTCAGCCGCCGTGATAGCCCACGGCTCGCGCATTCTTTCCAACGTCGTTTCTTCACAGTCTGAGATCCACGCAAAGTACGGGGGCATCGTCCCGGAACTCGCTTCACGTAGACACATCGAGATGATATGGCCAGTGGTCGATGAGGCGCTGGCGGGAGCAGGCGTATCGCTGCCGGAATTGGACGCCGTTGCCGTCTGCCATGGCCCAGGCCTGATAGGATCCCTGCTGGTCGGCTGCGGGTTCGCCAAGTCAGTCGGGTATGTCTCGGGTATCCCTCTTGTGACAGTGAACCACCTGGAGGGTCATATCTATTCCGCATTCCTAGAGGAAAATCCTCCTCCGTATCCGTTCATCTCTCTCATCGTCTCCGGCGGTCACACGAGCCTGTATGCCGTAAGAGGATTTCAACAGTATCAAGAGCTGGGCAGGACACGCGACGATGCTGCCGGTGAAGCATACGATAAGGTGGCGAAACTACTGGGTATCGGATACCCCGGCGGACCCGTCATCGACAGGCTTGCACGCCGAGGTGACCCGAAGGCTTTCGAATTCCCCCGGGCCTATCTCCCGGAGTCGTTCGATTTCAGTTTCAGCGGGCTCAAGACCGCGGTGAGGGTGAAGCTACAGGAAGCGGGCGTGAGGATGCTGAAGGGGGATCGGGCGGGACTTCAACAACATGAGGAATGCGCCACAGAACTAAGGGACGGTCAGGTGGTCTCCGACTTTGCAGCCTCTTTTCAGGCAGCGGTGGTCGACGTGCTCGTGAGGAAAGTGGAGTGGGCCGTAGTGAAGAAAAGCGTGAGACGGGTTGTGTTAGCCGGAGGCGTCGCCGCGAACACCGAGCTGCGCACCCGCATGACACGCATGGCGGCTCAGCGTGACGTGGATCTCTATCTCCCAGCTGTTGAGTTCTGCACAGACAACGCGGCCATGATAGCAGCGGCAGGATACCATCACTTCCTGGCAGGCGAGCGGGCCGGTCTTGACGTGAATCCCAAGGCTTACCTTCCGCTGTGAGACAGCGGTATCGGCCGGCGGGTTGTTGACAACGTTCCAGTTATTCCGTTAGAGTGCGTGGGTCTTCAGGACCGGCGATGCGGAAACCGATGCTGCCGCCACGGGTTGGCGAAGCCGGCGAGGGTGCGGCAGGAGGGTAACTGATGGACAATTTCTGGAGCGGAAGGACGTACGCGGTGGCGGCGATCTCTTTTGTGGTGGGAGTGATCGTTGGGGTTGCCATGTACCGGTTCTCCTGGGCGGACAGTTCATACCAGGAGGGCTACCACAAGGCGATAACGGTCATGAAGCGCCAGTTCGAGAAGGTGATAAAGGAGAACACCATGTTCTACTCCGAGGAACTCGGTGTGGTGTTTGTCTCCAAGGGAGGGGACACCTTCGAGGTCGTGGTCCCCGATGACCTCAGCCAGGAAAAGAAGCCGAAGTAGGCGACAAGCAATCGCAGGAGGATAGGCATATGCTCATCGGCGTTCTGTCTGATACCCATGACAATCTCGATAATCTCGGCAGGGCGGTGGACCTGTTCAATGACAGGAAGGTCTCGCATTTGCTGCACGCAGGGGACTTTACCTCGCCGTTCACGTGGCGTGTCATTCAGCACTTCAAGGGGGACTTTACCGGCATCTTCGGGAACAACGACGGCGACCGGATCTTTCTCAGGAAGCTCTTCAGCGACCGGATTTTTCCCCAGCCGCATCGTCTAACCCTGCATGACAGGAAGATCGTGCTCCTGCACGAACCGGATGTGGCCGAGGCGGTCGCCGCCAGCGGTTACTTCGATCTTGTTGTGTACGGCCACACCCATGAGGCGATGCTCAGAAAGTTCGGCAGTTCGCTGCTACTGAACCCTGGAGAGACGGGAGGATGGCTTTACGGCAAACCTTCGGTGGCTATCGTTGACCTGGCGAGCATGGAGGGGGAGATCATCCCGATCTGATGCAGCGTGAGAGGAAGTCAGATATCGAACTCCTCCCCTTTGTCCGGCAGGTGGGTGACAAACCCGAATTTCTCCTTCACCACTTCGGCAAAGGATAATGAACTCTTCTCTTCACCGTGCACGATGAACACCTCCGGTTTGTTGGTGAACGCACTCAGCCATTCGAGCAGTTCCTTCTGGTCAGCGTGGGCCGAGAAACCGCCGATAGTATAGACCTTCGCCCTCAGAGCCACCTCTTCACCGAGTATACGCACGGTCTTGTCGGCACCATCGACAATGTGCCTGCCGAGTGTACCCTTCGCCTGGAACCCCACAAAAACAACAGCGCACTCAGACCTCCAGAGATTGTGTTTGAGGTGGTGGCGTATCCTTCCGCCTTCACACATGCCGCTGCCCGCGATGATGATGCCCCCCGAGCGTATGAGATTTATCCTCTGTGATTCCTCTACAGAAGTGGTGAAGTGGAGCCTGAGTGCTCCGTTGCCTTTCCGGCGGAGCATCTCGATCGCTTCCTCGTCGAACAGTTCAGGATGAGCTAGGTAGACCCTCGTCGCTTCCTCCGCGAGAGGGCTGTCCACATAGACATCGAGCGGGCCGAGCCTGCCCTCTCTCACTAGCCTGTTGAGGACGTAAAGAATGTCTTGCGTCCTCCCGACGGCGAAGGCTGGTATGAGGACATTGCCACCCCGTTTGAAGGTGGCCCTGATTGCGTCGACCATCTCGTCGATGCTATGGTCCAATCCTTTGTGCACGCGGTCTCCGTAAGTGGATTCCATCACGACGTAGTCTGCGATTTCGACGCGCTGAGGGTCTCTGATTATTGGGTTGCTTTTCTTGCCGATATCTCCCGAGAAGACGATCTTCTTCTCCTGGGGACTGTCCTGATACCATAATTCGATGGTGCCTGAGCCGAGGATGTGGCCGGCATCGACAAAGCGATACTTCACGCCGCGGCGGAGGTGCCCAATCTTCCCGTACTCTATCCGGTCTATGAGCGGCAGAGCCGCCTTGACGTCATGCGCCGTGTAGAGCGGTTCACAGACGACGTCCTCGCCGCGCCTGAAGGACTTCTTGGTGAGCCACTCTGCGTCCTTTTCTTGTATCTCCGCCGAGTCGTACAGCATGATCTCGACGAGGTCAGCCGTGCCTCCCGTGGTGAAGATGGGGCCGCGGAACCCGTCCTTCACCAGCTTCGGTACGAGTCCCGAGTGGTCGATGTGGGCGTGGGTCAGAAAAAGGCACTCGAGCTCCGCGGGATTGAAGGCAAAAGGGATCCTGTTCACACTGTCGGACTTGGGCCCCTGGTAAAGTCCACAGTCGACGAGGATCTGCATGCCGTTAACGGTGAGCAGGGTGCTCGATCCGGTGACTGTTCCGACAGCACCGAGAAACCGAAGTTTCACACCGTTACTCCGTCGATGCGGGTGAGACCGGCGCGGAGTGCCGCCTTGACCGCTTCCTCATACTCATTCTGGGTGACGCTGCGGTCGAGAGGTGGATGGCCGGAGGCCTCATAGCAGGGACGGTACTGGTCCATAATATTGACGTATGTATCGGTCGAGATCTCCTGCGCTAAGAAGCGCATCACCTCGGCCGAGCCCGCGAGACCTCCGGGAAGAACAAGATGACGGACCAGGAGGCCTCTCCTCGCCACACCTCTCTCATCGATGACAAGGTCTCCCACCTGACGGTGCATCTCGCGGATTGCCGCTTTCGCAGCATCGGGGTAGCCGGGAGCTTTCGAGTAGGCGAGAGCCGCGGCCGGGTCAGCGTACTTGAAGTCAGGCATGTAGATGTCCACGACGCCTTCGAGGATGCTGAGGGCCTCGGGTGACTCGTAGCCGCCGCAGTTGTAAATGATGGGTATGAACAGTCCCGACTCGGCGGCGAGGGCTATGGCACGGAGCGCCATGGGCATCTGGTGCGTGGGAGAGACCAAGTTGATGTTGTGGCAGCCGGACTTCTGGAGGTCCATCATCACCTTGGCCAGCCGCTCGCTGGGTATCTCGTCGCCTTCGCCGAGATGGCTGATCGTCCAGTTCTGACAGAAGATGCAGCCCAGATTGCAGTGGCTGAAGAAGATCGTTCCTGAGCCGAACCTGCCGACGAGGGGCCTTTCCTCACCGAAATGTGGACCCCAGCTGGCCACGAGGGGTTTCGCCCCCGTCCTGCAGAATCCCAGTTCCCCGGAAGTCCTGTCGACCTTGCACTGTCGCGGGCACAGGGTACACGACTTCAAGATCGATTCAGCGCTGCGTACCTTCTCCCAGAGCAGGGAACGGGGGATCGTGCGGTACAGGGCGACCGAGATTTCGACCTTTGTCACGCTGCATTTCTCGGGATCAGGCGAGTTTCGTCGCTATCTCCCGCGCGTGCCACGCGATGCCCTTTATCCTGTCAAGCATGTTGATGTAGAGGGAAGAGGACTGAGGAGCGCACACGCCCTCGATGAGGCGCTCTTCGTGTTGCGTCGTGTACTCCAGCGCTCTCTTCGTTACCCCTGCCTCCGACTCCTGCACGTACCTGCTTAGTATGGCATTCCTCGCTAGAATAATGTCGGAGGTCGGTTTGAGGACATCGATGAGCCTCTGGAGAAGGAAAGTTACCTCCGTAACGGCCCTGTCGCTGAAGAGGATCTTGTCCGCTATCTTCTTTCCTATGAATTCAGAGAGTTTTTCGATGTTTTCCGCTATCCGCAGGAGGTGCACAGGCACCGAGATGTACGGCTTCAGATCGGGGTATTCGCGGGTCAGCGCAGTGATCTTCCCCGTGATCTCTCTCTCGAGGGCTCTAAAACGGTCGACGGTCGTGTGACACTCATCGAGCGGTTTAGATGAATTGTAGATAAAGGCCGTCTGGAGCTGAGAAATGCACCGCTCCATGTCAGCTCCCATGTCATGCATCTTCTCCAGCAAGTCTCGAGCTTCCTGCTTCATTCTGCCCCCCTTTTGTGTTTCCTACAGAATATCAGATTGCTGTGCCTTCTGCAAGGAAGACGAACAGGATCGCCGGGTCCCCGGCGAGGCCAGCCGGTTAGGACTATTCAGACAGCTAGCAGCATCGGCGACGTAATTCACAAATCCAGCCATCCGATTCAGGGTGAAGGCGGCGAAAGGACATTCCGGGCGACATCTCGGCCTTATCCCACGACGTGTTCAGACGGGAATCCCGGAACAATAAGGCTAATGACTGCGGGGTGTCGGACCGGGGTGAGCCGGAGATGCAACGGCCGAAGGGGTATTCACTCGAAAAGGCTGATG
>JBLMXV010000008.1:0-18748 GCA_050257935.1 Chloroflexota bacterium | reverse complement strand
TTAGGAAACCTGTGCTCTATCCTACTGAGCTAAGGGGGCTGTGGGGTTTCTCGCTATTATATCACTTGACTGTAGCAAAATTGTAGCAGTCGAGCCTTTGTCCAGAATGTTTACAAGCCCGAAGGCTCTCTGAATTCTGGTGGGCATAGCGTTGCGTTGCAGTGACGCCTTTGTGCCCTATGAACTTCGACACCGATGCAGGTCGATGCCTCATTGTACGCGCCTCGCAAATGTGTGTCTTAGGTCGTGAAACCTTAAATCGTTTACATCTGACTTCGTCAGGGATGCGTAGAATGCCTGACCCAGGTTTCTGACACCGATCCGTGTGCCTGTTGACGTCCTGAAGACATAACGAGATGGAGACGCACCCCCAGATTTCATCGAGCAACTCACTGACCGTCCCGCTAAGGGGAATGGATCGCCTCGCTCTGTTCCCAGATTTGGTTGCCTGGTTCTTGCCTTGAGGGCCGGGATTAACCTTGGAGGCTGACCGACAGTAGATCTGACCAAGGGCAGGGTTGTGATATGAGGAAAAGGACCCGCCTTGTAAGATTCTCCGAATGAAAGTGTCGGAAAAATTTACAAGAGTTCGGTTTTTACGTGACCTAGGATCAAGAACTCAATGAGTTGCAAAATCGGAAGGACTTGCACGGATTTTGCTCCTTTAGGATAGGCTGAAACGTGTCCTGATAACTTACAAATCAAATCATGCGTCATGGCGGGTCGGAAGCGTATGGGAATCATGGGTAAAACCGGAGATCTTGATTTGATTGCACCCAACTCGGGGAGGACCTTGCCTGGTGCAACTGGCGTCAGTAATCGAGGTCAAACCGTCGGTCTCGGGGACAAGGATGGCGGTGGAATGGACTCTCTCCCAACGCCTCACGAGGTTGCTGGACTTTCCACGTTGATACTCCTCGATACGGGGACAGTGGGAGCAATCGGCTTGAGAGGGCTCTTTTAGCGTGATTGCGACAGTCGAACCCTCCACCTGCCAAACAACTCCGCCCGTTAGAGGGAGCAAGCTATGGCTCACAGGAGGTTATGATCGGATCATACGCTGACGAGAACGCCAGAGTGGATCCTATAACATCAGAGAGACGAATCTTTGCATGGATTTGTCTGCCCCAGAAAGGACAAGAAATAACCTTGCGTTGACATAAAGACAACGCTATGGAAACGGATGGCCAATGATCCTCCGACTATCCTTACTTATCGGCGTGGAAATTACGGTGTTAGCCCTTGCCAGGAAAGGATCAAGAAGGTAGAGTCACCGAACATTCTAGAACCGTTCTCGCAGGCAAATCAAACATTGTTCTCATAGGCATGCCTGGGTCTGGTAAGAGCACCGTGGGCATAATCCTCGCCAAGTTGCTGTCGCTCGATTTCATTGATACCGACGTTCTCATCCAGACATCAGAAGGTCGTTCCCTCCAGAGCATTGCTGATACCCAGGGCCACATGACGCTGCGGGAAATTGAGGAAAAGGTCATCCTTGCACTGGATTGCAGGAATCAAGTCATAGCGACGGGAGGCAGCGCCGCGTACAGCGATGCGGCGATGAGATATCTGAAGGCTGACGCTGTCGTTGTCTTTCTCGATGTAAGCTTGGCCACGATTGAATCCAGGGTGGGTGATTTCAGCACGAGGGGGCTTGCAAAACGCCCTGATCAGACTCTTGCCGACCTATTCCACGAACGTCTTCCTTTGTACAGGAAATATGCTGACATCGTCGTGAATTGCGAAGGCTTATCACACGAGAAGGTGTGCGAGAGAATCATTCTCGAGTTGACCCTGAGGACACCTGGAAGATAGAAATGCCTCCTCCCATTCTTGTTTTCTTCCTGCCCAAAGACTGTTTAGCAGGCTGTGAGAGCCCTATTCATAGGTTGACAGGGGACAAAGGAACGCACGGCATTACTCTCTCCTGCACACGACTTCTGATCCTCAACGGTCAATGAGCAGGCACTGCTGACCGCCGACACTCTCGTGCTTGAGCCGCCCCCGCAGGGAGGCTGCCGCGAATGCACAAATGATTTGGGCAGGCTATGCCAGCCGGATTTTGCTATAATGGCGGCACCCCGGTTTGCGTGGGACATGGATTTTAGTGGCAGGCAAAGTTGAAACGCATGGCGAACCAACTCTGTCAGACAGGGGGTGAATCGGTGGCTCATCACGTGAGTCGATTGCATGGCAAGGAGAGGATCAGGGCTTCACTGTGGGCAGCACTTTGTGCCGTTCTCCTGTTGGCTTTGACCTGTGCAGCAACTGTCGCGCAGGAGGCCGGGGAGCGGATCCTCAGTTTCTCCAGCCGTATCGTCGTTAACTCCGACTCCACGATGCTCGTGACCGAGACGATCAAGGTCAGGAGCGCAGGTGAGCAGATCAAGCGCGGCATCTACCGTGACTTTCCGACGCGTTACAGGGACCGCTATGGAAACAACTACGTGGTGGGATTCGACGTGAGGGATGTCAGGAGGGACGATATTGAGGATGGCTACCACACCGAGAACCTGTCCAACGGCGTGCGGGTGTACATCGGCAGAGAGGACTATTTCCTCCCGTCGGGAGAGTACACGTATACACTTACGTACCAGACAGACCGTCAACTCGGTTTCTTTAAAGACCACGATGAGCTTTATTGGAATGTCACCGGCAACGGCTGGGTGTTCCCTATAGATCATGCCGATGCCATGGTGTTTCTGCCTTCGGGAATCCCTCGTGACGGCATCACCACAGACGGCTATACCGGCCCTAAGGGTGCAAAGCAGAGGGATTTTACGAGTGTGGTGAACACGGACGGGAGCGTTTCATTTGCTTCTTCGAAGGTGCTGGGGGCCTATGAGGGGCTCACCATCGTCGTCGGCTGGCCAAAGGGGTTCGTGAAGGAACCTCCGCTCGAGAAGAAGGTGCGACACTTCCTGAGCGACAACGTGATTCCCATAGCAGGCGCGGGCGGCCTGATCGTGCTTCTGATCTACTATGTGTCGGTCTGGTCCGCCGTTGGCAGGGATCCCGAAAAGGGTACGATCATGGCCCTGTATGAGCCGCCTGACAACCTCTCACCCGCGGCCATGCGGTACATCACGAAGATGGGCTACGACAATGAGGCATTTGCCGCCACCGTCGTCAACATGGCGGTCAAAGGATATCTCACCATTGAAGAGGAGGGCGGGCAATATACGCTCAGGAAGAAAGCCGGGAGCAACGTCACCATTTCAAAGGATGAGCAACAGGTCGCATCGAAGCTCTTCGGATCGGGAACGGAGATCGTGCTCGAAAAGAAGAACCACGCAGCGATACGTGCAGCCAGGGAGGCCCTCCAGACTTCTCTCGCCAGTGCATACGAAAAGAATTACTTCGTGAAGAATAGCGGTCGGTTCGTGATCGGCGTGCTCATCTCACTCGCTGTTCTCGCGCTGGTCCTTTTTTCCGCTCGGCACGCCGGCGATGCACTCTTTCTTACGATCTGGCTCACAGGGTGGAGCATCGGCGTCGTGGTGCTCCTTTTTGCGGTGGTGACGCTGTGGAAAGCCGTGTTCACCGGATGGGGACAGGCCGCGGCGCGGAAGGGGGCACTCGGCGCAGCCATATTCATGACCCTTTTCTCCCTCCCCTTCTTCGGGGGCGAGTTCTTAGGATTGTACGGTCTGGCGCAAGCCTCGCCCGTCCTGGTTGTGCTCCTTGGAGCCCTCGTCTTCGTGAATATCCTGTTCTATCACTTGCTCAAGGCACCGACTCTCCTCGGCAGGAGAGTGCTCGACCGCATCGAGGGGTTCAAGACCTTTCTCGCAGCAACCGAGGAAGATCGGCTCGGTCGGCTGTATCCGGTGGAACGGACGCCTGCGCTGTTCGAGAGGTACCTGCCCTATGCGCTCGCACTGAATGTCGAACAGCCATGGACGGAGCAGTTTTCGGACATTATCGGTGGGGCTGCCGTCCCTGAGGGTGGGGGATATCATCCCGGGTGGTACTCCGGATCCTCATGGGACAGCTCCAGGCTGGGCACCTTCGCAGGATCGATAGGGGGTTCCCTGGCAGGTGCCATCTCGTCGTCCTCCGCGGCCCCGGGCTCGAGTTCGGGCGGAGGGGGCGGCGGGTCTTCAGGCGGCGGAGGCGGTGGCGGAGGCGGAGGAGGCTGGTAAGAGATCCAGAGGCTCTCCCTGAACGTAAGGTTAATCTGGGCTACGCCACTTCGAGCTGTTCGAAGGCCTTGGTGACCGCTTCTTCGGCGTTCTTGGCGCGGACGACGCCCTTAATATTCCAACTGTGGACGACTATCACGGGCTTGCCCATCTTGAGACCGAAGGCGATCTCGGACAGGGTCCCGTACTCGCCCCCGATGGCAATGAGCACGTCGGCAGTGCGGATGATGATCACATTTCTGCCTTCGCCGAACCCGGTGGCGATAGGCACATCGATGTAGGGATTGGCCTCGCTCTTGTCTGACTGCGGGAGTATCCCGATGGTCGTACCGCCTGCTGCCTTTGCTCCCCGGGCCGCTGCTTCCATGACCCCGCCGAGACCGCCGCACACCAGGATCCCTTTCCTCATCGCGATCAGACGTCCGACCTTCTCGGCTATGGCGAGGAGAGAGCCGTCCGCCATCCCTGCCCCTATGACCCCTATGACCGCGTTCCCCATGGACATTACTGAATTCCCGCTCATATGCTACATTTTCGACGGTGCCGTTGACAAGTGTATAATGAACCTGAGGTTTTCATACACGACGGGACGGATATCCTTGACGTTGTATGAAGCGCGACGTGTGGGTCTGGGCGAAGACGGTTGAGGGGCCGGTCACACACATACGCTACGAGAGGTGGTCTGAATGAAGGTGAACAGAAGCGTCCTTGACCTGATCGGCACTACGCCACTGGTCAGGATCAACAAGATACCGGTACCCGGGAGCGCCGAGGTATGGGCGAAGCTCGAGGGCTGCAATCCCGGGGGCTCCGTGAAGGACCGGATCGCCCTGAACATGATAGAGACAGCGGAGAGAGAGGGGAGTCTCGCTCCGGGCGGCACCATCATAGAGCCGACGAGCGGAAACACGGGAATCGGTCTTGCTCTTGTTGCTGCGGTGAAGGGATACAGGCTGATTCTGACGATGTCCGAGAGCATGTCGGTCGAACGGCGACAACTCCTCAAGGCTTACGGTGCTGAAGTCCTTCTCACGCCCGGCGAGAGGGGCATGATGGGCGCAGTCGAAAGGGCGGAGGAGATGTGCAAGCACAATCCTGATTACTTCATGCCGCTCCAGTTCGAGAATCGGGCGAATCCGGAGATACACCGGAGGACGACGGCGAGGGAGATACTCTATGACCTCGGCAGGGCGCCTGACGCCTTGGTCGCTGGTATAGGCACGGGGGGGACGATTACGGGAACGGGAGAAGGGCTCAGGGAGGCGAGTCCTGGGCTTTGGATCACCGCGGTGGAGCCTGCGGGCTCACCGGTCCTGTCTGGGGGCGAACCGGGAATGCACAGGATAGCCGGTCTCGGCGCTGGGTTCTTCCCTGGTGTGCTGAATACGAGCATCTATAATGAGGTTATAGCGGTGTCCGATGATGACGCCGAAGGGATGTCCGAGCAGCTTGCACGACGCGAGGGCGTTCTTGCAGGGATATCGTCGGGTGCTGCGATGTGGGCTGCGCTCAGGGTTGCCGAACGCCTCGGAGAGGGCAAGACGGTGGTGGTGATATTTCCCGACAGGGGAGATCGGTACCTCAGCACCGGTCTCTTCTGCGCACCGGGCGACTGTGATTGATCTGCGTGCAGGATGGGGGCCGGAGGCCTGTTTTGCTTGAAAAATCAGAAAGAGTTGTGCTAGTATTGCCATTCAAAACACACGCCTGGTAAGGGCTTCCGATGGTCTCACTGAGCGGCACGACGGCAATAGTCGTCATTGCCGGAATAGCGAGGTAGGAAGTCAAGGGCGGAGGAACAACCAGAGGAGGAGTAGGATGAGTGTTGTCACGATGAAGGAGTTGCTTGAGTCCGGTGTGCATTTCGGCCACCAGGTGAAGAGGTGGAACCCGAAGATGAAGAAGTTTATCTTCGGCGAGAGGAATGGTATACACATTGTCGATCTCCAGAAGACACTGAAAGGCGTGGAGGAGGCTTACAACTTCGTCAAGGAGACGGCGGCATCGGGTTCAGCGATACTGTTTGTCGGCACGAAGAAGCAGGCACAGGACGCGGTGCGCGAGGAGGCGAATCGTGCAGGCGCCTTTTTTGTGAACAACCGTTGGCTTGGAGGCATGCTCACGAACTTCTCGACGGTACGAAAGAGCATCGAGAGGCTCAGAAAGATAGAACAGATGAAAGCCGACGGCACTTACGCTGTCCTTACAAAGAAAGAAGTGGCCCAGCTCGAGAAGGAGCGTGAGAAACTCGAGAAGAACCTCAGCGGGATAAAGAATATGTCGGACATTCCGGGTGCCGTTTTCGTGATCGATCCGAAGAAGGAGAGGATCGCGGTGGCTGAGGCGAGGCGTCTCATGGTCCCCATTGTCGCGATCGTGGACACGAACTGCGATCCCGACGATGTCGACTATGTGATACCAGGCAATGACGATGCGATCAGGGCCATCAAGCTCATCTCGTCGAGGATGGCCGACGCTATTCTCGAGGGAGCGGGCATCCTGGCGAAGAAGCGGGAAGCGGAAACGGAGAAAGCTCAGATAGAGGAGAAGACGGCTGGCGAAGAGGCTGTGGAGGAGGTTTCAGCGTGACGGTAACTGCAGAAATGGTGAGAGAACTGCGCGAGAAGACGGGCGCGGGAATGATGGATTGCAAGCGTGCCCTTTCGGAAAGCGGCGGCGACAGCGAGGCGGCAATAAAGATACTGAGGGAGAAGGGGCTTGCAACAGCGGCAAAGAAGGCCGGCAGGGTCGCCTCGGAGGGAGTGATCGGCTCCTACATCCACATGGACAAGATAGGCGTACTCGTCGAGGTGAACTGCGAGACCGACTTCGTGGCCAGGACGGATGACTTCAGGGGCCTTGTCAAAGACGTGGCGATGCACATTGCCGCGTCGAACCCCGGCTATCTGTCGAGGGAGGATGTCCCGGCTGATGTCATCGAGCGCGAGAAAGAGATCTACCGCGCGCAGATAGCCAACAAACCGCCGCAGGTGGTCGAGAAAATCGTGGAGGGCAAGCTCGAGAAGTTTTTCGGCGAGAATTGCCTTCTCGAACAGATATTCATAAAGGACCCTGATCAAAAGCAGAAAGTCAAGGACCTTATCACCGATAAAGTGGCCAAGTTGGGCGAGAACATCCTTGTCAGGAGATTCGTCCGCTTCCAGCTAGGCGAAGGTCTCTGAGAAGCCCGGTCCGTGGACGCTCCTCCTAAGAAGAAAGGACCTGTCGCTACCGCTTCCGCTGCAGGGCCTTCCCGTCAGGACGGGAAGGCTGTCTTCAGGAGGATCTTACTCAAGGTAAGCGGCGAGGCGCTGATGGGAGACCGAAGGTACGGGATAGACCCTGCGACGGTCTCTTTCATGGCGGAGGAGATCAAGAAAGTCTTCGAGATGGGCGTGCAGGTCGCCGTCGTGATCGGGGGCGGCAACATATTCAGGGGAGTCGAGGCGTCGGTGGAAGGTATGGAGCGCGCATCTGCCGACTACATGGGCATGCTTGCCACGGTGATCAACGCCCTCGCGCTGCAGAATGCCCTGGAGAAGATCGGCCTGCAGACGCGAGTGCTTTCCGCTATCGAGATGAGGGAACTCGCTGAGCCTTATATCAGGAGGAAGGCGATACGACATCTCGAGAAGAAAAGGATTGTCATCTTTGCTGCCGGGACGGGGAATCCTTTTTTCACCACTGATACCGCAGCGGCCCTCCGGGCCATGGAGATAGGTGCCGATGTGATAATCAAGGGCACTAAGGTCGACGGCGTGTACAGCGCTGACCCCGTGAAGGACCCGCAGGCCACGAGATATGACGCTATTTCCTACATGGACGTGATACACAATAACCTCAAGGTCATGGACAGCACCGCCATCACGCTGTGCATGGACAATGGCCTCCCGATCGTTGTCTTCAACATCAGGAACCCGAACGGTATGAAGCGTCTCTTGCAAGGTGAGAGGGTCGGGACCATCGTTTCGACCGGAACGGAGTGAGGTATGCAGGAACTGAAGAAGAAAGCCCAGGAGAGAATGAACTCCGCTGTGGAGTCGCTTAAGAAGGACTTCGGCGCGATACGAACGGGCAGGGCATCCCTCGTGCTGCTCGACGGCATCAAGATCGATTATTATGGGACGGTCACGCCTCTGAATCAGGTGGCGACGCTTGGTATTCCCGAGAGCAGGCTGATCACTATACAGCCTTGGGAGCAGAGGCTTATCCCTGACATCGAAAAAGCGATCATGAAGTCCGATCTCGGCCTGACCCCGAGCAATGACGGCAAGACGATCAAGCTGAACATTCCTCAACTCACGGAGGAGAGAAGAAAGCAGCTCGTGAAGGTGGTGAAGAAGAGGACGGAGGAGGCGCGCGTTGCTGTAAGGAATATCAGGAGAGATATCCTGGAGGAGACGAAGCGCATCGAGAAGGAGAAACACATCAGCGAGGACGAGGTGAAGCGGTTTCAGGATGAGGTGCAGAAGCTCACCGACTCTTTCATAACGAAGGTGGAAGAAGTGCTCCAGCACAAAGAACGGGAGATCATGGAGGTCTGAGCATGGCCACGAACAGCAACTTTATGGTGAAGGTGACTGACGCAAAGCTCGTCGATATACAAAAGGCACTCGAACAGGCGGGCATCAAGGTGAGAAGCATCGTGGAGGTGTTCAAAGAGGAGGCCGGGGCGCCGCAGTCGTGACGGAGGTGAACCGGGCTGTCAGAGGCGTGGCCCGGGCGAGGAGGAGTCATGGTGAAAAAACCGAAGAAAGGCGAGTCTGAGGCTGAGGGAGACAGAAAGGAGAGGCTGAGGAAGCTCCTCATCGAGAAGCGGGAGGACATCGTCCGCGAGGCCAAGTCGGAGATCAAGAAATATATCACCGGCGAAAAGCGTCAACTCGTGGAGACGGTGCTCGACGACGGAGACCTCTCGGTCATGGACCTGTCCGAAGACATCAGCCTGAGGCAGCTCAGCACTCATAGAGAGACGCTGCTCAAGATAGACACCGCGCTCCGTAAACTCGCAGAGGACACATACGGTGTGTGCGAGGACTGCGGTGATGAGATAAGTGAAGCGCGGCTCAAGATCATGCCCTTCGCAATCTACTGCCGCGACTGCCAGGAGAACAGGGAAGTCATGGAGAAGATGGGAAGGGAGGAGGATTAGGGGTACTCTCTGCTACTGCCCATTATCATCTCTCCACAGTGTATCCGTCTGACAGTGTTTTCAGGAAGGCGACGATGGCGTCTTCCTCCTCATCCGTCAGGCCGAGGTCGCCAAGTTCTTCCCTGTTGATGTTTCCCGAAACCTCGGGTTCGGGCCAGCAGTTTGTACCGGGCCTGGGATCATTCATCTTCTCGCATCTGCCCAGAATGTCTCTCGTGTTATAGAAATGGACGATCTCTTTAAGGGTCTTGAAGTATCCGTTGTGTCCGAAGGCCTTTAGAAAATCGGGAGAAGGCCGCTTATCCACGTTTCTGAGGGTCGGGACCTTGAACTTTCCCATTTCTCTTTCATACACGGATTCCTTGTGTCCGGCTTCTTTGAGATAGCCGCCGAGGCCTGTATCCACAAAGGCTGCACCGTCAGGATTCCACTGGGGAGGCATGTTGTAGAAAGGGTTTCTCGGGTTCTTCGGAATCCCGAGGTTGTCATAGGTGAAATCGGTGAAGAGAGGGCGCGACCCTTTAGTGCCCCGCTTGCTCGAGTGGCACTCCGCGCACTTGCCTTTCCCTTCAAATACTTTCAGCCCCAACAGTTCCTCCTCCGACAGATTCGTCTTCTTCTTCAGCCAGTAGTCGAACTTCGAGGTGAAGGGGTTGACCTCTTTCGACCGCTCATACGCGGCGATGCTCTTTGCGATCCTGTCATAGGCGAGAGAGGCGTTCTTGTCGCAGTCAAGGGACCCCTTCCCCCAGACTTTTTCAAAGAGGGCTGCATAGGAGGAGTCTCCTATCATCATGCAGAGAGTCTTCGTGTCGGGGATGTTCTGTTCGAGTGGATTGAGAAATGGTCCCTGCGCCTGCTCGGCAAGTGGGTCTTTCAGTTTCTTGCCAGCTGCCCTGCCGTCCCAGAACATGCCGCCTACCCAAGTCTTCTTCTTCTTGTCGAAGCGGAGGACGGGACTGTCTCCTGCGTAGGAAGATGCAGGAGGCTTCCTGTTCCCGAAGCGGCCCTTCGCCGCTCCCTCATAGACGGAACCACTCTTGTTGATCTCCTCGTCCGGGCCCGTGAACCCGACTTCAGGCCCATGGCAATCGGCACAGGACTGGCCGGCAGGGGTCGAGAGTGTCCCGTCGAAGAAAATGAGCTTTCCGAGCTGCTCCTTCGGGCTCAGGGAGATCTTATCGGAAGCAGGAGCAAAAGAGGAGAGAAAAACAGCAACCATTGCTGCAAATAGCGAGAGGATGGTTCCTTTCATCACACATACCTCCTTCTTCACGGGCGCGGGGGTGAGAAGGCGAAGGCCCCTGCGCGAGGGCCGTACGGTGTCCATCTGACAATGAATCGTATCACACCTGTGTGGAGAAGGCAATTGCGATCCGGTGTGTTAGGGAAAGCAGGCTGTTCCGCCATGTCTCCGGTCCGCTCGTGCGGATCGAGTCCCGGTCCTCGAGTGCGTTGACGCGATGACAGGGGATCGGCGCACTGGATGGGAGCCTGCGGTTTTTCGGCGTTGATTGAAATACAGTTGATGATGTGACAAAGGTATAATTACTGTGACTGTTTCAGCACTGGTGCGGTGAGCTATTGCCTTCAAGGGGATCTTACGATGAACAAGGTGTCTCGACAGAAGGATTTCCGGCATCTCCGCTCTGCCTCATGCAAAGTGCTTTATGCAGCGGCAAGGGTGATTATCAGACATGCGGGACAGATTTGCCAGGACACGCAGATCCAGTTTGCCTGCACTTCCTCTCAGGAGATCCAAGGGGCCGAATAGGAGAGGAACGCATGAACTATCGAGAGATGGGCAGGACTGAACTGGAAGCGGTACTGAAACGGCTGAGATTCGAACTTGAAGACCTGGAGGACATGATCGGTTTTGATTACACGTTCACTTCGGCCCATATCGGAGGTTCGCAGGTCAGAAAGGACGAGACGACTCTTATAGATCTGAAGGAACAGATTTTGTTCATCGAAGAACTTCTTTCCGGAATGGACGGTTCAGCGTAGCGTTGCCTGTATCGATCTAGGGATGACTCTCACGGGGCTTGCGTCGGAGTCTGGTTGGACTTGCGAAAGTCTGAGTCGGAGGTATCAGACAGAGCAAATATTTTGCCCGGAGAAGGTAAGACGGATTGAGGAGCAGAGAAACAGCTGTTCTACGATCCATCCGGGGAGTTTGAACACGAATGCAGGAAGTCTGCAGCCAATTTTCACGAAGTGTGAGCATAGAAAAGGAAATTAGCAGAAGTTATCAAGGCATGAGCATTTTGCATTTGATAAACGCCCGCGGATCTGCTAATTGTTGCGTATAGACTGAAATTTACGACAACGCTAAACCATCCGTGAGGGTGGGACGGAAAGCGGCGTGTCTTGCAGGAGCAAGAGGATGTGGTAAAATAAATCTGTTGCAATTGGTCAATGCGAGGAAGAGACATGTATCGTAGTGTGATGTTATCCATTATCTTCGTTTTGTCTTTGGTTAATAGCGATAGTGTTCTGGCTGATGAAGCCGTTCCGTTTACAGAACGGGATGGTCTCAAGTATGTCACCGTGTATATAAATGAAGTGCCTATGGAGCTTGTCTTTGATACGGGATCGAATCATGTCGCTCTTAACAGTGCCGGATTGTTGCGTATCGGCATCAAGGAATTTGACAATACCCGGAAGGGTCAGTCACACACTGCAGGTGGTGTGATCGAAAGCTATATTATCAAGCTCAATTCCATCCGAGTCGGAAATATCCTGCAAAACGATTATGACATCGTCTACATTCCTTCAGCCACGGCAAACCTTTTGGGCGCTTCTTTCTTCTCCAACTACAGCTATTTTGTTGATGAGGATTATAAAGTGATAAGGCTGGTTCCGAAGGGCAGTTACTATTTTGATCGCCTTCAACAACCTGTAGCTGATCAGCAGAGAACTGGCTCCGGACGTATCGAGGTAGAGATTGGCGATGAGAAGTACATCTTTGATCGGGGCAAACTAAGACTCCAAGGGCAGGACACCCCTAACTTAGAAATTTCTCCCTGACCTACCATAAGCGGGACATATAATAGCATGTCATTCTCGTCTTCTCAGTAGATCTCAGATCAGTCTAGAGTGAAGAGCTCTGCACCACAACGTACTTGGATAATCGGCATTGCCTGGACGGTTCAAACCCGTAAAGCTCTCGTCTCTGGTCCAAGGGACGCCTACGTCATCCTGGTGATACGCATTCGGGGCAGTCTGCATCCACTGCCTATGACTTGACGCAAAGAGATAGGCGGATTCCAGTCGGATGTGCCAACAGCATGGTGCCTTCATACCTCATCCAGGCGGTAAAGCGACACGGTTGCTCGGCATACACAGTCGGCGAAATCAACACGAGAGCATGACAAGGATCGTTGCGCTGTATCTCATGCGGTTATACCGTTGCCCCAGCAGCCTAAGCAGGGGCATCGTCCAATTTCCCATCGGTCCGCCGTTAGGACTGCTACGGGTCAGTAGTCGATCTTCTCGAGAAAGAGCCCTCTTGCGGGCGCGGTGGGACCTGCGGTCCTCCTATCACAGGCTTTGAGAATTGCCTCCATCTCCTCCGGCGGCCTCTCTCCTCTGCCAATGTCAATGAGGGTGCCCACGACATTTCTCACCATGTGGCGGAGGAACGCGTCGGCCTCGACCGTGATTTTGATGAACTTCCCCGGCAACCTCGCCGTCATGAAGTCGATGCCGCCCAGTTCTTCCATTTCCGCCCTGTAGATAGTCCTCAGCGGGCTCCTGGAGTTGCACCCGCTTGCCCTGAAGGAGGAGAAGTCGTGACGCCCCCGCAACTGAGTAAGTGCGCGGCCCATCGCGGAAACATCGATGGCATGCGGTACTCCCCACACATAGCGTTGGAGAAAAGGAGAGACGTTCCGGGAAAGCGAGACGAGGTAGAAGTACGATTTGCGTTGTGCGCGGAAGCGGGGGTGAAAGTCCTCGCTCTCGTCGCAGGCGTCGGTGATCCGTATGTCCGGCGGCAGCATCGCGTTGAGTGCCCTCACAAATACTGCGGGAGAGAGTGATGAGAGTGTCCTGAACGACGCCACCTGTCCGAGGGCATGCACGCCGGCATCCGTTCTGCTCGCAGCTATAACCGCCGGACGTTCACCGGTCATAGTTCCAATCCTGTCCTCGATCAACTCTTGGATCGTGACCGCATTGGGCTGTCTCTGCCATCCGTGATAGGCAGCGCCGTCATACTGGAGGACCAGCTTCACATTTCTCACGGAGGTTCAGGCTGCCCGGAGTGCCTCGACTATGTTCATCCTCGAAGCCCTGACCGCAGGTAAAAGGCCGCCCACGAGGCCCATCAGGAGCGCAAAGCCAAGTCCCTTGCAGACTATCCCGAAGGTGAGGCTAAAGCTGAAGGCGAGCTCGGAGAAAGTCTGGAAGTTCATCGTCGAGATGGTATAGAGCTGGAGGAACGAGGACAGGAAAAGGCCGATGCAGCCTCCTAAGAAACCGAGCAGCAGTGACTCGGCGAGAAACGCGGCGAGAATGCTCCTTCTCTGGAAGCCCAGAGCCCTGAGCGTGCCGATCTCGGTAACTCGGTTGGCCACTGCCGCATACATCGTCACCATCGCCCCGATCGTCGCGCCGAGGGAAAAGATGATCGTGAGCGAGAGGCCGAGTATGCTGAGGAACTTTGCCATCACCTCTGACTGGTCGGCATAATATCTCGTCTCCCTCTTCGCCTCGAGGGTGAGCCGAGGATCGCTCTCGATGCGCTGTTTAAAGGCACCGAACTCCGAAGAGTCACGCAGCCTGAAGAGGACAGAAGAGTAAGCCTGGCGCCTGAAGGTCTGCATCAGTTGGTCGGCGTCTCCCCAGATTTCTGAGCTGTAGCCGGTGTTTCCCGCATCGAAGACGCCGACGACAGTCCAGTCCCTCATACCGAACCTGAGTGTCTCCCCTATGCCTCCTCCCTTGAACCGCTTGGCTATGCTCCGGCCGGCGATGATCTCGGATGAGCCCGGTCTGAGCATCCTCCCTTCAGCGAGCCGGACCTGTGGCCGGAGGGCGAGGGAATGCTCTGCGATTCCCCGTATGACCACGTTGGAGCCTTTGTCCGTACCCCTCTTCGGGAGGGTGATGAGCACAACCACCTCCTTTGCCAGAAAGGGCTGCCCGTCGCTCGCGAGGGCGACTTCCGGCTGCGTTTCGGTTATCGAGGCCTGTAGCCTTTCCACCCCGCTCTGCACTTCGGAGCCGGCCCCCTTACGTATCACCACTACGTTATCGTACGAGCCTGTGGTGACGAGAGTCTTCCTAAGCCCCTCGGCGAGCATAAGCACGGCTGAGAAGACGAGGACGACGAGGGCCATCCCGGCAACGGTCAGGGACGTAGTGAGCCTCCTGGTCCAGAGGTTCCGGAAGCTGTAACTGATGGGAACCTTCATCAGCCGATCCTTCTCAGGCCGTCGGCAATGCGGATGGTGGCGGCACGGTACGAGGGGAATATGCCGGCGACGACCGCAACGACTAGGGCTGCCGCCATGTCGAGGTGGAGGGTCTCCCTCTGGACGATGAAAACGGGAATGAAGTTGCCCATGGCGTGTGCGAACACCTTCGCCACGGGGAAGGTGAGAGCCATGCCGAGGACGCACCCGAGGGCGGTGATGAAGAGGGACTCTCCGAAGATCAGCCCAGCGATGTGAAAGCCTCCGAACCCGAGGGTCTTCAACACGGCGTATTCGCCTATCCTCTCGCGGGCGGTCATGGCCATGGTGTTGGCGACTACCGCCATTATGATAAAGATCACGACGAAAGAGACGAGCTGTATCGCAACGATGATCGCCTCGCTCATCGCCACGAAGCTCAACTGGAAGGCCTTCTCGGTCTCGGTCAGAGTCTCCGCGAGGGAGTTGCGGAACATTCTGTCTACTGCAACTGCCACATCTGCGGCAACGGAGGGGCTTGTCACTCCTATCATGTAGAAACCCGCCTGGTCGGCGCGGCGCGGCATGACCTTCTTGAGCGTCTCGTTCAGGTAGTCCCAGTGAAAGAAGAACTGGGTCTCATCGGTGCCCTTGTCCCTTCCCTCGTAGATGCCCCGGAGCACGAACTCCCAGTTGCCGGGAAAGATCGTTCCCTTCAGTGTGATCGTGTCGCCGATCTTCCATCCGAACTTCCGCGCGATCTTCCGGCCTGCGACGCATGCCTTACGGTCCCTCAGAAACTCCTTCCTCTCCTCCGGGGAGAGGACATATTCAGGATAGAGGTCAAGATAGCTCCTGGGCTCGACGGCGAAATTTGGGAAGAAATTCTTCTCATCGATGTAGACGCCGCCGAACCAATTCCCGTACGAGACGATTTTCACTCCCTCTACCTGGCGTATGCGGTCCTTGTACGCGATCGGCAGAGGGAAAATGAGGGATATGGAGTTCCTGGTGACGAGCCTGATCGCCGACGAGGCTTCCACCCCTGAGTACCACGCATCTATGACCGTCCTCAGCAGTCCGAAGGCGAGTATTGCTATCGTCACACCGAGCACCGTCAGTGCGGAGCGGAGTTTGTGACGGAAAGAATTCTTAACGATGAGCTTTAGAACGTTCATTATTGATTGAGGACCCCTTTTTCGAGGTGCTTCATGGTACGCGCCTTCTCAGCTGCCCGTGGGTCGTGTGTGACCATGATGATAGTCTTGCGGGACTCCCGGTTAAGCCTGTCCATCAGATCGAGCACCTCGTTTGCAGACGTACGGTCAAGATCGCCTGTCGGTTCATCGGCCACGAGTATCGTCGGGTCCGTCACGACGGCGCGGGCTATCGCGACCCGTTGCTGCTGTCCGCCAGAGAGTTGCGAAGGGTAGTGGTCCATCCTGTCCTGAAGGCTCACGACGCTCAGGGCGGTCTCGACATGTTCCCGTCGTTCGCTCCGTGAGAGCCCGGTGAGGAGCAAGGGGAGTTCGACGTTTTCGAAGGCGGTGAGCACGGGGATGAGGTTATAGAACTGAAAGACGAAGCCTACATTGTCAGCGCGCCAGCGGGCGAGTTCGGTCTCGGAGAGCGCGGTAATCTGCATACCGCCGATGGTAATGACGCCGCTGTCAACCTTGTCGATGCCCGCGATTAGGTTAAGAAGGGTGGTCTTGCCGGAGCCTGACGGACCCATCAGGGCGAGGAACTCGCCCTCCTCGATATCGAAGCTGATGTCATCGAGAACCGGCACGAGCTGGCTTCCTCTGCGGTATGACTTGCAGAGGTGCCGTATCTCGACAATGGGACTCCCGGGAGCCACTTACTTCTCTGCTTCCTTGACCTTGACGCCGTTCCGGACCTTTTCAAGAGGCTTCAGGATGATCTTCTGGCCGGCGGTGACCCCATCGAGCACCTCGACGAGATCGCCGATCTTTTCCCCAAGGCGGACCGGTGTCCGCACCGCGCGAGAATCCTTGATCACGAAGACGATCTGTTCGCCGTTTCGGGTCATCACCGCGGCCGGGTTCAAGGCGGTGCGAGGCTTCTGTTCCCCGGGATCCACGGGCCGATCGAGAAAGGCGACTTTTGCGCTCATTTCAGGCAGGACGCGGTCGTCCTTGTCGACAAATCGCACCTTGACCATGACCGTCGCCTTGGTGCGGTCGGCTGTGGGTACGATCATGTGAACCGCACCCCTGAAACGCTGCCCGGGAAGCGCGTCGAGCTGTATCTCACACGGTTGCCCCGCTTTGACAAGCCCGAGGTTGGACTCCGAGACATCCACTTCGACCTGCAGGGATGCCATGTCGGCGATCGTCACCACCGCGGCCTTCGCATCCGCAGCCGCACCGATGGGGGTGACTATGTCGCCGATATCGGCGTTCTTGGTGAGGACCACGGCGTCGAAGGGGGCGCGGATGAGCGTGTACTCGACGGCTACCTTCGCGGCCTCGAGAGCAGCGCCGCCCGCCTTCACCGAGGCATCCGCAGCTGCAAGGGCTGCGACCGCCTTCTTGTACCGTGCCTCGGACGCATCGTATTCGGCCTGCGAGACGAAGGCCTGGGGAAGTAGTTCCTTGTTTCTTTTGAGGGCAAGGGTGGCATCGTCGAGTTCGGCCTTGGTCTGTTCGAGGTTGTGGAGAGCAACGTTCAGGTTGGCCCGTGCCTGTTCACGTGCGGCGGTGACATCGTCGCCCTCGAGACGGGCGATGATCTGCCCCTCCTTCACATGGTTTCCCTCCTCAACAGAGAGCGACACGAGCCGGCTCGTGATTTTGGACGCGACGGCGGCCTTCCTCTGGGCGACCACGTAACCGCTTGCATTGAGCACCGTGAAAGCCTGTGAGGGATAGGTTTCAACGACGCTCGCGACCTCTACCTCAACGGCGGGGGTCAGATAGCCCTTCATGTACAGGACGATGAGCGCTGCTGCGACAGCGAAAAGAATGAACACCGTGAGGTACCTCCGCCGTTTCCGCGGACGGGAGACGGAGGACTTGTCTATCTTCAGCTTTGAGAGGTCATCAGGGGGCATGATACATTACCTCAAATTATCATTATAACAGAATCGCACAGTACGCAAAGGATGGAGCCCCATGAGCGGCTATGGTGTTGAGAGGGAGCGGCGGGCCCTGGGAACCAGGCAACGACGAAGCCTGTTGTCTCAAAACCAAATCGCGATGAAATGATACTGGTTGCCTCATAATAAAATCGATACGAGATGGATGTGCGTAGCTGCCGCTGTGGCGATTATCACGCGGCATGTTGTTTCCGTCCTGTCTTCTTTGACGCCGCTGCACGGAGGAGGCGATCCTGCATCTTCGTGATCTGTCGCTTCAGCGCAGCGGGATTGAGACTACGGTAGAGCTTCTTGAGCGCCTTCTTGTCCGTCTCAGCGACGAATGAGGAGTCGAGCACCCGCTGATAGGGCGTCATGGCAGTGTCATGCTTCTTAATCACCGTGCTGCCGATCCGTGTCTTTTCGATCAGTTTCATGGTCGGCTGAAAGAAGTTGCTGTAGAGCCTCAGGTACGGATACAGCTCATTGAGGAGGCGCAGTTCATCCTCCGTGTCATAGCGGGCATAGCCCACAGCTCGTCTGACTATGGAGTAGTTCTTCTGCTCCACGAAACAGTTGTCATTCTTCCGGTAGCTCCTGGTCCTGGTGAAGGTGATCTTCTCGTCCTGGCAGTACCGGAGGAGCTGATCATTGATGAACTCCCCTCCATTGTCCGAGTCTATCCCTAGAAGGGGGAAAGGCATCCGGCCCCGGATGTCCTGCAACGCCTCAAAGACCCATCTTTGTGCCTTGTTCCTGACCGCCTGTGTCTCGGTCCAGCCGGTGCAGACATCGGTGACATTCAGCGTCTGGACATACTCGCCCCTGCTGTCTCCCCCATCGTGGCCCACCAGGTCGACCTCCGCGAATCCTGGACGCTTGTCATCCCATTCCGAGAAGGTCCGGATGGGGATCTGGTGCTTCAGGAGCGTCCCAGGTTTAGTCCTGCTTC
>JBLMXV010000007.1:0-18614 GCA_050257935.1 Chloroflexota bacterium | reverse complement strand
TATGATCCCAACGTATGGTTTCGCAATGTTGAGGTTATCGCCGCCGCTCGGATCGGAAGAGAAACAGTCCAATATGTAAGCAACATTTATAAATACTACATAGCCTACCGGCTTGCTTTGGATGAACTGGAAATGAAAAGAAAAGTAAAAAAAGAGGAACTGAGAAAATAAAGACTGCGACCTCAAGCGGGCCGCTATTGAATTATACTGCGTCAAGGCATGGGTCACCGGGCTGTGCGAAAAGTCCGCGTAAAGGACTGTAGGATTGCCTTTGTCGCCAAGGGCGAGACCGCCGGCAAGGAGATCGTCGATGACGACGGGCTTGTCGTGGCGCCTCGCTTCATTGACACCCACTTTCCATCATTTCCTTGACCGTTCCTCACCGCGGTTTCTATAATGAAGCGATGGGCATTCTCGACTGCATCGGCAACACACCCCTCGCCCGTATCGAGTGTCTGAACCCCAATCCCCGGGTGAAACTCTACGCCAAGCTGGAGGGAAACAACCCGGGAGGCTCGATCAAGGACAGGATCGCGCTGTCCATGATCGAGGCCGCAGAGAGAGAAGGCAGACTCACGCGGGACAAGATAATTCTCGAAGCGACTTCCGGTAATACCGGCATCGGCCTTGCTATGGTTGCGTCGGCCAAAAAGTACCGTGTCAAACTCACGATGCCGGCGTGTGTGAGCATCGAACGGCGTCGCATACTCGAGGCATTCGGCGCCGAGTTGATCCTGAGTCCTCCTCAGGAGAGCACCGACGGAGCGATAAGGCTGGCGCACAGGATACTGACTGAGGAGCCGGATACGTACTTCATGCCCAACCAGTTCGACAATGAGATGAACATACGTGCCCACTACGAGACGACCGGCAGAGAGGTCATAGAGCAGACAGAGGGAAAGGTCACCCATTTTATCGCGGGCATCGGAACCACCGGTACTATCATGGGTGTCGGTCAGAGGCTGAAGGAGCACAACGATGACATCCGCGTCGTGGCAGTCGAGCCTGTCGTTGGCCACAGGATCCAGGGCCTGAAGAACATGTCAGAGTCCATCGTACCCAAGATCTTCGATCCCTCAATTCTGGACGAGCGTCATCAGGTGAACGACGAGGAGGCCTTCGACACGACCAGGATGCTCGCAATAAAAGAAGGTATCTTCGTCGGAATGTCGAGCGGCGCAGCGATGCATGTCGCCTTGAGGATGTCGAGCGAACTCACCGAAGGAGTGATCGTCGTGATACTTCCTGACAGGGGCGACCGCTACCTCTCAACCTCCCTCTTCACCTCCGTATGCGGAAAATGCCCGCCCTAATCTTCAAATTGACCCCCTGATCCCATACCACGATGAATTAAGCGGGTCCGCGTCCACCGACCGCACAATTAACATGTCAATTCGTTAAACCAAGGTAGGCCTCGCAAAAGCCTTTCCGAGAGATGATCTCCCATATTCCGCAATGTGCAAATCTAGACCACTTTATTCATACATCCACCTATCAAAGTCAGGGTGGAGGTGGCGAAAGGACATTCCGAGCGATACCGCTGCCTTTTTCCACAACCTATTCCAGCCTGGAGCACAAACACACTTTGTGTGCAGGACGTAGGACATCATAAGTGAAATCCATCGCTTTGGAAAGGACTTGAGCCGCCTCCGCCCTGATGCTGTAGCATTCGCATGAATAATCAAATCTAGATCGTTCATGGCGGCTGCGGATCGGACAGGAGCCACCGAGAGTCATTAGGTCATTCCATCGTAGGTCATTGACTCATTGATCAGGTTTCTTCTGCCACCGTAGCATTCTTGCCGACGGAAATGTCACTGGTGTACCATAGTGGTATAATGTGACCGGGAACCTGTCGATGAACGACGATGAAAAGACAAGGGAGGACCTTGACGCCGAGATCAAGGCACTCCGCGTCAAGGTCGCCGAACTCGAAGCCTGCGCGCGCGGCCATCCTCCGCCGTGTCAAGGCGGAGAGGATCTCTTCCTCATCAAGAAATACGAATCAATCGGCGTCCTCGCTGAAGGGATCGCCCACGATTTCAACAACCTCCTGAACCATGCCCTCGGCAGCCTCTACCTCCCCAAGAAGCACTCCATCCCCGGGAGTGAACTCCACGAGCGCCTCGCAGAAGCTGAGCGATCGCTGCTCACGGCAAAGGACCTCACCTATCAGCTGCTGATCCTCGCTAAGGGGAGGGAGTCCGTGAAGAGGATCAGCCATATCGGCAAGCTTATCAGGAATGCGGCTCGACTTGCCCTCATTGGCTCCACCATCACTTGCACCTTTGATATCGACGCTGACCTGGCATCCGTGGAGGTCAACCAGGGCCAGCTAAACCAGGTCATTCACAATCTGATCATCAACGCTCGGGAGGCGATACAGGGAAACGGCACGGTGACAGTGGCGGCACGCAACTCGGTGTACGAGCACGACCAGTGGCCCGTAAAGGCCGGTGCCTACGTGCAAGTCTCGATCAGGGACGACGGTGTGGGCGTACCGCCCGACCTTCAGACAAGGATCTTCGACCCTTACTTCACCACCAAGGAGCGCGGAGGTCAGAGAGGAACCGGACTGGGTCTGGCCGTCTGCTATGCGATCACGAAGAACCACCGGGGTTTCATCACGGTAGAGTCGGAGGTGGGCAAGGGGAGCACATTTCACCTCTTCCTGCCGGCATCGAACCGGGAAGCCGAGGCAGCACCAGAAGCCCTCACACAGCGCCTGAGGGGCAGGGTCCTCGTGATGGACGACGAGGAGATCGACAGGGCTGTCATGGAGGAGATCCTGCGGCGCATCTCCTTCGACTGCGAATTCGCGAGCAACGGTGCGGAGGCCCTTACCCTTTACGAGGATGCGCTGAGGAACGGCCGTCCCTTCGATGCGGTCATCATGGACCTCGTGATACCCGGGGGAATGGGCGGCGGGGAGACGATAGAGAGACTCCTCGAGATCGATTCTGACGCAAGAGCGATCGTGACGAGCGGCTATTCGAACGACCCTATGCTCACCAATTACAGGGAAAACGGTTTCAGCGGGTCACTGCTGAAACCGTACCGCATAGAGGAACTGGATCAGGTTCTCCACAGAGTCCTCCTACGATAAGATTCGGATCACGTCAAAGGAGTCAGAATTATGCGGAAACGTAACAGCCATAATTCACACATCACGCTATCTCAGTCAGGGCAAAGGTCGAGAGTGGACGTTCCAAGCAAGGCCCGTGCCGCGTTCGACAACTTATTGGAATCTGAACCGCAGACGCAGACCAGCCATGAAGAATGTCGCACATCTCAACAGAAATCATATCGCTTCAGATCGTGCCGTCTTCACTCTCAAGCTACTACAGGTGCGCCAACAGTCTGTGTTCATGGGCTCGTTGCCCTTCTCGTACTCCTACTCCTTAGTATTTGCGCGTATTTCCCCATGCCAGACGGCGTCCAGGCCGCCTCCGACAAGGGACAGTCGGCGTTCAAGCAGTGTGACACTTGCCCCAGCAGTCTCCCGCCTGCCTTGCAACTAAGGCCGATCACCGCGTGTGACTGCAGCCGTCCTGCTCACCCGCTCTTCGCACGGCGTGGAGGCCGGGAGGGTGACGACGACGTAACACCTCCACCTGTTCCTCCGCCGGCCCTCCCGCCGCCTCAAAAGGGAACTGTCAACCTCATCGATCCCAGGGAGAACGGACTCGAGGTGACACTAGGCGAGTGGGCAGTCGTCCTGGAATCGTACACGATCCGTCCCGGGGAGGTCACCTTCGTGATCCGGAACAGGGGCTCACGAAGCCACGGCTTTCGAATACGTTCTCAGGCGGCCAGAGGGAGGGACCGCTTCGAATCGCGGACCCGTCTTCTGTCTCCTGGTGAGACGTCCACCCTCGCCGTGAATCTCTCCGCAGGGACATACCGGGTCGACTGTTATGTAGAGGAGGCCGGCGTGGGGGACCACGCCGCACTCGGCATGAGGGCCACACTCACGGTGTCGCCTGACGCTCCATTAATGCAGATCAGGTCTGAAGCGACGGGTCCAGACGTGACAATCGCGAACTTCTCTTACGCGCCACAGTCGATAAAGGTGAGTGCAGGCACAACCGTCACATGGACGAACAACGATCAGACTCTCCACACGGTGACCGCCGAGGACGGCAGCTTCGACTCAGGAGTGTTAGGTCAAGGCGCAACGTACAAAAGGGCCTTCGAGCAGCCCGGCACATATCCGTACCGATGCACGCTCCATCCCCAGATGCAGGGAATCATTGAGGTGACGCCGTGAGTCCCCGGGACGTTATCCCCGGAGTGCCCGCTCCACGGTCTTGATAGCGCAAAACTCGCCGCACATACTGCAGACATCCTGGAGGGACGGCGGCACCTGGCCCCTCCACTCCCGCACCCTGTCGGGGTCGAGGCTCAGCGCGATCTGTCCCTCCCAGTCGAGAGCCTTTCTGCACCGGGCCATCTTCCTGTCCTCCTCTATGGCGTGAGGGAGTCCGCGGGCGATGTCTGCCGCGTGGGCCGCGATCCTTGACGCGATCACGCCTTCGCGCACATCGTCAATGCCCGGAAGGCGGATGTGCTCGGCGGGCGTGACGTAGCAGAGGAAATCGGCCCCTGCCGCGCCTGCAATCGCCCCCCCGATTGCCGCGGCAATGTGGTCGTAGCCCATCGCGATATCGGTAACGAGCGGGCCGAGTACATAGAACGGCGCCCCCTTGCAGATCTCTTTCTGGATCCTGATATTCAACTCCACCTGGTTGAGCGGGACATGGCCGGGCCCCTCGATGATCGCCTGCACCCCGGCCGCAAGAGCCCTGTCCCTCAACTCACCGAGGCTGATCAACTCCTCGAGCTGACTCCTGTCCGTGGCGTCGGCGAGACACCCGGGCCGGAAGCCGTCTCCGAGGCTCAAGGTGAGATCGTACCTCTTCGCGATCTCGATGAGCCTGTCATAATCCTCAAAGAGGGGGTTCTCCCTGTTGTTGTAGATCATCCACTCAATGAGGAATGCGCCTCCCCTGCTCACCACGTCGAGCACTCTCTTGTCGTCTCTGAGTCTCTCGATCGCCCTTCTCGTCACTCCGCAATGGACGGTTATGAAGTCAACACCGTCTTTCGCGTGATCCTCTATCACCTCGAAGAGGTCGTCGGCGGTCATCTTCGCGATGTGACCGTGCGCCTCCACCGTTCTCACCGCAGCCTCGTAGATGGGCACGGTCCCGACGGGAACGGTGGACCGCCTCATGAGCGCACCCCTCAGGTCCCGTATCGCGCCGCCCGTTGAGAGGTCCATGACCGCGTCGGCACCGTACTTCACGAGCAGATCGAGCTTCGCGAGTTCCTCGTCATAGGAGATCCTGTCCTTCGAGGTGCCGATGTTCGCGTTCACCTTGATCCTGAGGCCCCTGCCGATGCCGAGGGGCTTGATGTCGCGGATGCTGTTTCGGGTGATGACTGTCACCCCTTCGGCGAGGTCCGCGGCGAGCTGCTCAGCAGCCACGGCCTCCGCATTCGCGACCTGTCTCATCTCATCGGTGATGATGCCCTTTCTCGCAAGCTCTATTCTCGTCATTTCATTCTCCCTTGAGTTCTTCTTTCTTGCCCTGTTTTACCTCGGCGTGGCACAAGACACCCTACGTGGTGCAGGGGGGGTGACGGAAACTCTCTGTGCGACAGCTTTGCCATAACTCCCCCTCACCCCTTCTTACCTTAACAGGGGGGTCCGACACTCCGTTTCCCGCTGACGCTGACACTGTCACCGATCGCTGAATGCACATTGGGGCGCTCCGCCCTGCCCGCAATGCAACTGTAACGTTCACCGACCCGCCTTGCCTACTGCCCGCACAGAAGACAAGTCCCGTGTATCTCGGCTCGAATCCACACGCGCCTTCTCCTCCGCACACGCATCGGTAAATCGTTTCACCGCCCCCCTGACGTCGGCATCCCCCAGTATACCGCCGATCACGGCGACACCGTCGGCACCTGCGGACAGAACCTCACCGACGCGCTCCGGCGTGATCCCCCCGATTCCAAGAACGGGCAGCGCTACCAGTGCCCTGACCTCTCTGAGCATCTCCACGCCGAGAGGCGGCCCATAGCCCGACTTGGACGGTGTCTCGTATAAGGGACCGAAGACGATGAAATCCGCCCCTTCCTCCTCAGCAGACCGGGCCTCCTCGTGGTTGTGCGTCGAGACGCCTAACAGAGCCCTCTGGCCCATCAGCCTCCTCGCTGCAGGGACTGGCATGCTGGATCGTGCGAGGTGCACCCCGTCAGCTTCCACGCAGAGAGCGACATCCACCCTGTCATTTACAAGGAGCGCCGCCCCGCGCTTGCTTGTAAGTTCTCTAAGCCTCCGTGCCATTGCAAGCAGCTGTCTTGTGGGCAGATCCTTCTCCCTGAGCTGCACCGCCCGCACACCTGCCTGCAGGGCCTCGTCCAGGGCCTCGAAAAGCGAATCCTCGTCGGGGTATCGCCTTCGGTCGGTGATCAGGTACAGATCGAAGTCTAGCCGCCGGTGCGTCATTACCGTTGGCCGCCCTTGCTCAGAGCATCCCCTCGATCGGGCTGCTCGCGGTCGCATACAGCTTCTTCGGGATTCGTCCGGCCCTGTACGCGAGCCGGCCGGCGACAACAGCGTGCTTCATCGCCTCGGCCATCGCGATAGGGTCCTTCGCTCCCGCAATCGCCGTGTTGATCAGGACCGCATCGCAGCCGAGTTCCATGGCTATAGCCGCATCAGATGCGGTGCCGACGCCGGCGTCAACGACAATCGGGACCGTAGCGGCCTCCAGGATGATCTTTATATTGTAAGGGTTCCTGATGCCCAGGCCCGAGCCTATGGGCGCCCCGAGGGGCATCACCGCTGCGGCACCCGCATTTTCGAGCCTTTTCGCCATCACAGGATCGTCGTTCGTATACGGAAGTACGATGAAGCCCTCCTTCGCAAGCGTCTCGGTTGCCGCGAGAAGGCCGGCGGTATCGGGGAACAGCGTCTTCTCGTCGCCGATCACCTCGAGCTTCACCATGTCGGAGACGCCCGCCTCCCTCGCGAGACGCGAGTATCTGAGCGCATCCTCAACGGTATAGCATCCCGCGGTGTTTGGCAGGACCTTGATCCGTGAAAGGTCGAGATAGTCGAGGAAATTCTCGGACTTCCTGTCGGTGATGTTCACTCTCCTCACCGCGACGGTCACCACGTCGGCACCTGAGGCCTCGATAGCCTTCACGGTCTCATCGAAAGACCGATATTTCCCCGTACCCACCCAGAGTCTTGACCTGAACTCGACGCCCCTTATCACCAGCGTGTCACTCATCATTCCCTCCCCCCCACTGCACCATATATGGCCACCTGCCGGTATCCCCAGACGGCCCACGAGATCACCGGCGCGCCCCCTCCGACGAAATTCACGATTTCCACCACATCGCCTTCCCTCAGGCTCAAGGACGGCACATCCGCCCGTTTGATGACCTTCAGGTTCACCTCCACGGCGACTCGCTCCGGCGCAATCCGCAGCTCACCGAGAAGGTCGAGGAGCGTCGCGCTCTCGGTGAGGTACTCCTCTCCGTTGACTCTCAGTTTCATTACGCACCTTCCGGAAACAAAAAATCCTCCCTCCCAATAGGGAAAGAGGACTCACCTGTCAACTCCCGTTACCTACGCCAGCATTACCTGGATCAGGCACAGAGGGTCTTTCCCGGAATGGGAAACTCTCAGGCCATGCAGCCTCCCCTACGGATTTCTTACTTTAAAACAGAGGGTTTCAATCTGTCAATACACCGGGGACGCTCTGACGTTCACCCATGTCCGTAACCCCTTGTCCGTTTGACAAAGAGCTGAGCTTTAATTTATCATCGGTATCCTCAGGGGCTTCTCATCGGTCTGCAGCGAACCATGTATTTCCAAGACATCATACTGCGTCTTCACGATTTCTGGGCACGAAAGGGCTGCATCCTTCTGCAGCCGTATGACATCGAGGTCGGTGCAGGGACGTTCCACACTGCCACCTTCTTCAGGGTGCTCGGACCGGAGCCGTGGAAAACCGCATATGTAGAGCCGTCGAGGAGACCCACCGACGGCAGGTACGGCGAAAACCCTAACCGTCTCCAGCACTATTACCAGTACCAGGTAATCCTCAAGCCTTCCCCGCCGGACAGCCAGGAAGTGTACCTCGAGAGCCTTTCGTATCTCGGCATCGAGCCCCTCAAACATGACATACGCTTTGTCGAGGACGACTGGGAGTCTCCGACACTCGGCGCGTGGGGTCTCGGCTGGGAGGTGTGGCTAGACGGGATGGAGATCACGCAGTTCACCTATTTCCAGCAGGTGGGGGGTATAGACCTCAAGCCTGTGTCGCTTGAACTGACTTACGGCCTCGAGCGCATAGCAATGTACCTCCAGGAGATCGACAACGTATACGACGTGGAGTGGTGCAAGGGGATAAAGTACGGTGAGGTCCATAAACAGGGCGAAATAGAGTTCTCGAAGTTCAACTTCGATCATGCCGACACGGACCTTCTCCTGCGCCAGTTTGAAGCCTATGAACGGGAGTCGAAAAGAATGAACGATCTCGGCCTCGTGCTCCCCTCTTACGAGTTCTGTCTCAAGTGCTCCCACACCTTCAATCTCCTGGATGCCAGGGGTGTCCTCTCGGTAGCAGAGCGCACCGGGTTCATCGCCCGCGTGAGGGCGCTTGCAAAGCAGTGCGCCGAGGCCTTCTATGCCCAGCGGGAATCAATGGGTTTCCCGCTCGTGAAGAAGTGATGATGGCGGAGAACCAGAAGGAAACCACCGTGGAACCGTCGCACCTCCTGATATTCGAGATCGGGACCGAGGAAATCCCCGCGCGCTTCCTGCCGGATGCGCTCGTTGCGCTCAAGGCCCAAGGGCAGAGGACCTTCTCCGAGTATCGCCTCTCGGCGAATTGGATAAAGACCTACGCCTCCCCCAGGCGCCTCGTACTTCTCGCCGATATCTCACCTTCCCAGAAGGAGGAAGAGAGAGAGGTATGGGGTCCGCCGGTGAGCGCCTCTTACGATTCCGACGGCAGACCCACCAAGGCGGCAGAGGCATTTGCGAAAAACTGCGGGGTGCCGGTCAATGCCCTGCAGAGCAGGGAGAAGGGCAAGGGACTCTATGTGGTGGCGACAGTCAGGGCAGAGGCCAGGCCAACCGCGGAGATCCTGCCCCAGATATTACCGAAGATAATCCTCTCGCTGACGTTCCCGAAGTCTATGCGGTGGGCTGACGGTACCATGAGGTTCGTAAGGCCCATACAATGGATATTCGCCATGTATCAGAACGAGAAGGTCCGGTTCGAATTGGAGGGCATCAGGAGCGGCTCGATGACAAAGGGGCACCGCTTCCTCTCACCCGCCGTGTTCGAACTGAAGGACGGCAGGACGTACATCAACCTCCTTCGTAACAACTTCGTCATACTCGATCCAGAGGAGAGGCGGAAGATAATCGTCGAGGCTTCGCAGAGACTCGCGTCCACGGTCGGGGCATCTCTCATAGAGGACGAGGCTCTCCTGGAGCACGTGCTTTACCTGGTTGAGTATCCGGTGCCGGTGCTTGGAACCTTCCCTGCCGACTATCTTGCCCTTCCGAAAGAGTTGCTCGTCACGGTCATGAAGGACCATCAGAAATACTTCGCGCTCCAGGACTCGGCGGGAAACCTTGACAACCACTTCGTGGTAGTGAGCAACACGAAGATCGACAACGCCGAAACAATCCGAAAGGGCGCGGAGCGGGTGATAAAAGCCCGATTCGAAGACGCACGCTTCTACTTCCAGGAAGACAGGAAGACACCGCTCGAACAGAGGCTGGAGGCTCTGAAAAAGGTCATCTACCACGACAAACTGGGAAGCCTGTACGACAAGACACTCCGCATTACCTCTGTGGCGGACTTCATCGGGGACAGGTGCCGCCCGGCAAAGAAGGATGATATTCGAACCGCTGCGCTCCTCTGCAAGGCAGATCTCGTCGCAGGCGTGGTGAGGGAATTCCCCGAACTCCAGGGCATCATGGGAAAGTATTATGCCCTCAATGACGGCTACGAGCAGGAAGTCGCGACCGCAATAGCCGAGCATTACCTTCCGACCCATTCGGGAGGCACCTTACCCCTGACCGACACCGGCGCGATTGTGAGCCTCGCGGACAAGGCGGATAACATCGCCTCCTTCTTTGCGATCGGCGAAACGCCGACCGGTACGGAGGACCCGTTCGCGCTGAGGCGCCAGGCCCTCGGCATGGTCGCGATCCTCATGGACAAAGGTTTCCCTCTGAGCGTATCTCAGATCCTCGAGAAAGCGCTCCAGCCTTATGCCGCGCAGGATAGGGAGACCCTGCTCCGTGACCTCATACGGTTCTTCGAGCAGAGGATGGAGCCGCTCTTCACATCGGCGGGTTATCCCCAGGACGCGGTTGCCGCGGTGCTGCAGTTTGCCGGTGCGAGCCCGTTCGTCACCGTGAGGGACCGCCTCGAGGCACTGAGATGGTTCCGGGAGCGGCCGGAGTGTGAAGCGTTACTGACGGCACTCAAGAGGGTGAAGAACATCGCGCCCAAGGGGCAGGTTCCTCCTTCACAGGAGAGACTGTTCGAGCAGGATGAAGAGCGCAACCTCTACCGCGAGGTGCAGTCAGTCCGGCCGAACCTCAGGGCTCTCATCGAGAAGAACGACTACCACGCCGCTCTCGTCACCCTCCAGCGCCTCACAGACCCGATCAACACCTTCTTCGACAAGGTGCTTGTGATGGACAAGCGAGAGGAGATTAAGCAGAACCGCTTGTCGCTGCTCGCAGAGGTGTCGCTTCTCACACGCGATATCGCAGACCTGTCCAAACTGTCGTAACAGGTCCTCCCCTGCTTTCCCAGTCTTGACTACCCTAGTGTCGCATGAAGACCGGTGCATGGGGCGGGGCGGAGATGCCAGAAACCCCTCTGTGCGATACCTTGTTCATCGCAAGACCACCCTTGAGGGCACTGGGCGCCACATTGGCAGTGAATTCAAGGACAACTCACTCTGAATTTAATCTCATCACGTTCAGAAAGGATTGGAGGCGCTCCGCCCTGCCCACGCAATACGACTGCAAAGTGAAGAACTGGCGCGACCAACACCGAGGAGATGGAATTTCATTCCTCCTGTCGTGTGATGCACCGCCTTGCGCCCTAATCCAGCGCCTTCACACAAGATAAAACGCACTACCGATGGAACCAATGATCGAGGTTATCGACGTACGCAGATCGTACGGACAAGTAAACGCCGTAGACGGGGTCTCCTTTTCGATCGGGAAGGGTGAGGTCTTTGGTCTCCTCGGACCGAATGGAGCCGGAAAGACCACGACGATCAGGATGCTGACGACCTTGAGCACGCCGTCCTCGGGCCGCTGCCTCGTGGGCGGCTATGACGTCGTGAGCGAACGCGCAGCGGTGAAGGAACTCATCGCAGTCGTTCCCCAGGAAAACAACCTGGACAGGGAACTCACCGTGTATGAAAACCTGCTCGTGTATGCCATGCTCCACCGCGTCCAACGCACAGGTGAGCGGATCACCGAGTTGCTGAACAGCGTCGGCTTGTGGAAGAGGAAAGACGACCTCGTTGCCAAGCTCTCCGGGGGCTTGCAGAGGAGGCTTCTCCTTGCGAGGGCCCTGATTGCCGAGCCTCAGATACTCTTCCTCGACGAACCCTCCGTCGGACTCGATCCCCAGGTGAGGCGACACATGTGGGACATGATACGGAAGACGAAGAAGGGCGGCAAGACGGTTCTCATCACTACGCATTACATCGAGGAGGCCGAGGCACTGTGTGACAGGGTCGGAATACTCGCCAGAGGTTCACTGATCGCGCTGGGGCGGCCCGCTGATCTCATCGCCACAGTCGGCGCGTACGTAGTCGAGGTGCTCGACCATGACGGCCGGCTTGCGCAGCATGTCTGTAGAGGTGCGGAGGAAGCACACGACCTTGCGAGGCGAAGCGAGGGGAGCGTCACCGTCAGGAAGTCGAACCTCGAGGACGTCTTCGTGAAGCTCACGGGAGAGCGGATCTGATGAGAGCACCCTACATGTGGTACCCGGTCTTCCTCAGGGAAATGCTCCTGTTCAGGAGGAAGCTGCTGCGCGCGGGCTACCTCTTTTCTGCGATGGTGGTCCCCGTCATCTATCTGGTGACCTTCGGCCTCGGTCTCGGGAGGAATGTCACCATTCACGGAACCGACTATCTCACCTTTCTCGTCCTCGGCCTCGTGGCGATGAGCTCGATGAACAACTCGTACTCCTGGGTCGCCAGCGCTCTTACGTTGAACCGCCTCTACTTTAAGACGTTTCAGATCTTCGTCCAGGCGCCGATACGGCCCGTCTCTCTGATGACAGGGGAGGTCCTCGCAGGCATGGTGAAAGGTCTGTTCGCGTCTTCCCTCATCGCCGCTGTCGGGTACGTGACATCCCCCTCGTTCTCACTTTCGGCCCTCGTTGTCTTCACCGTCTTTCTCAACTGCTTTGTCTTCGCCTCGCTGGGCGTGATCTCGGGCATGCTTGCAAAGTCACACGAGGACACCGCGACATACCAGAACTTCTTCATACTGCCCATGGCATTCTTCAGCGGCACCTTTTTCCCAGTGGACAACCTTCCAGGGTTTCTTAAGTTCCTCGTGCACATCATGCCCCTCACCCATACGAACGTCCTGGTGAGAAAGACCGCGCTCGACGGGGAGGCATTCACTTCCATGATCGTCCTGGCCGCCTTCGGAGCGGTGTTCTTCTGCTGCGGAACTATTCTGATTTCGCGGTACAGGGAATGATCCTCGTTGCAGCTACATATTCCAAAGTCGTTCGGAGGAGACTCAGGTGGACTTTCCAGCGGGAGGGAAAGACTCCTGTACCCGACACTCCTGACGTGCCGAACGGCACCACGCGCCCGTCTGTGGCAGACATGAGAGACACCAGCCAGAGTACGCAAGCCACAGAGTGGTCTGATACATTTGCATCGCCACCAACGTGCCGAAACCGAGCGGTGTCAACCAATACATGTCCGATCACCTCATGCGACTGTGCGGGACATCAGGCAGCAGTCTGAACCGACTCACTGTCCAAAGTCCTGACGCCGTAAGGATAGCCGAAGTCCACCGTCACAGCGCCGTCGATTACGCTCAGAACGATGCCGGCCCCGAAGTAACTATGTCCCACCCTCACTCCGATCGACATGGCATCCTCCTTGCCCTTCTTATCGTCCGAGTGCCTGAAAACATTAGACCGGCTTGTTCATACGTTCGCTGCAGCATCAGGGAGGAGGCTCAAATATACGCGGAAGCCGGTCTTCTTGTCGACCGGACAATCTCCGCTAAAGGACTCCCCGCGGTCGTTCGATAAATAGAGAAAGACACGAGGTAGGCAGACGACACATCGTCAGGAGAGGAGACCGTCTTACGCATCGGGGGAGCACCCTGATCGGGAGGTTGTCGATGAACAGCAAAGAGGACCCCAGGGATCTCCTGGACCGGGGCGGCAACGGCAAGAAACCGGTTGAGAGACGATCCCATGTCAGGCTGGAGGAAAGTGCGGCGACGAGTTTTGTCGACGAGTCGGGGAGACTGCACGAGTGCAGCTTCCTTGACATCAGCGCAGCCGGCCTCTGCATCACCACAGAAGCCCGCCTTCACCCGGGAGACATAATAAGTTTCGTCTCACCTGCGTGCAATGCCGAGGTCCGCTGGGTCGACGGCACTGCCGTCGGTCTTCGTTTCGTCTGAAACATAACGGCAGCGTCTGCCCGCCCCAAGGCTGCTGAAGACCGTCCCGCGCTCCCGCCTCCCTACCTGAGCGTTGCCAGTGTTACGCCTGCCCCGCCTTCCTGGGGTGTGCCGCTCCGAAACTCCCTCACAAGGGGATGGCCCTTCAGGTGGTCCCGCACGGCCCTCATCAGGATCCCCTTTCCGATTCCGTGAATGATGACCACCTCCCCGACTCCTGCGAGAGCCGCATGGTTGAGAAACGGTTCAAGACGCGATATCGCCTCATCGACCCGCAGGCCCACGAGATGTATCTTCGTCTCGACCCGTTCCCCCTCGGGCTTCGGCGTCTTCGACTCGGCGAAGAGAGGAGCAGCCTTCCCCCTTCTGTAGCCAAGATCGGAAAGGGGTATCTCGACCTCTTTGTCCCCGGCGATCACCCTGACCCGACTGTGTCTCAGGTCGACCTCGACCACCGGCGCGTCATGGCGGAGAGAGCGCACAAAGACAACGTCACCCTCCATGATCTCGTCGATAGAAGGAGTCCTCGTCTCCTCTCCCCCATATTCCTTAATCTTTTCCGTGAGGGCATGCTGCTGTCGCTCCGCCTCCGCGATGAGATCGCGCCGCCTCGCCCGCTCGCTCCGCTTCATTTCATCGAAGAGTGCGTTCATCTGCCGCCTCGTCACGGACACGATCGAGTCAGCCTCGCGATACGCACCGGCAAGCGTCTCCCTGTGCTTTCTCTCCGCTTCCGAGACCATCCTCCGTAACTGCAGTTCCCTCTCCTCCAGTTCCTTCTTCTGGAGTTCGAGAAGGGCCACGCCGCGCTCGTAGTCTGCCCTCTTCCCGTTCAGCTCTGCAATGAGACGGTCGAATTCGATCCTCTGACTGCCGAGCAACTCGCGTGCCGTGCGTATTATCCTTTCCGGGAGCCCGTATCTGGCGGCCACGTCGAGCGCATGGGACTGGCCTGGTTCACCCACGCGCAGCCTGTAGAGCGGCTCGTGCCTCGCATGATCGAACTCCATCGACGCGTTGAGCATACCCTCGGTCCTGTGGACGAACCCCTTGATGTCTGTCAGGTGAGTAGTTGCAAAAAGCAGGGAGCCTTTTTCGCGGATGTCCTGGAGAACGGCACAGGCGAGGGCGGCTCCTTCCTCCGGATCTGTCCCGGTGCCGAGTTCATCGAGCAGTACCAATGTCCGATCATCAGCGTGTTCAAGGATGTGGGCGATATGCGAGATATGTGCGGAAAAGGTGGAAAGGCTGCTCTCTATCGACTGCTCGTCGCCTATGTCGATGAGCGCGTGCCTGATGAGCGGAAAGACCGAGGAAGAGTCGGCAGGCACCGGGATTCCCGACAGGGCCATGACGGTGAGCAGGCCGATGGTCTTTATCGCGATCGTCTTGCCGCCCGCGTTTGAGCCGGTGATAACCATGACCGTCCGGCCTTCCCCCAGCTCGACATCGAGCGGCACGACCTCCCGCACTCTCTCAGATCTCTGCAGCGTCAACGCGAGCAGAGGATGACGGGCCTTCACGAGGCTGATAGTCAGCGACTCGGTGATCACCGGGGTGGCCATGTTGAGCACACCGGCAAACTCCGCGACGGCGTTCAGACTGTCGAGTTGCACTACCGTGGCGTATTCGGCTTCGATGTCATCCGCCGCCGCCCGGATGAGGGCGGTGATGTTCCGCAGGATGCGTATCTCCTCGGCCTTCTCCTCGGCGATCAGGTTTTCGAGTTCGTTCGCGAGGTTGATTATGGACAGCGGCTCCATGAACGCCGTCTCACCGGACTTTGAGACATCATGGACGACACCGGGGACCTGCCCCTTGGAGTCCATCCTCACCGGTATCACCCAGCGCCCCGACCTCTGGGTTATGAATGTGTCCTGGAGGAAGACCGAGACGTGGCTGTCCCTCACCATCTCCTCAAGCTTCCTGCGTATCCTCGCCTCCAGCCTCCGTATGTCGGCGCGTATGCCGGCGAGAGCAGCAGACGCGGTGTCGAGGACATGGCCGTCGCTGTCAAGGGAACGAACGAGCAACCTTAGGATGTCGGGGAAACCTGTCAGGTGGCCGGCGAGGTCGTGGAGAAGCCTGAGGTCGGGCCTTTCGGCAAGTTGCGACGAGATCGCGAACGCAACGCTAAAGAGGGGTGTGAACTCAGCGGCCTCGAAGCCCTCGAGCACAGCTCCCTCGGGCCTCAATTTTCTCAGGAGGGGGGCGGCATCGGCAAAGTGTGAGAGCGGGAGAGGCGTGTCCTGCGACGCGAGTGACCGTATCTCACCGACCAGGCCGAACCGCCTCTCGATTTCTTCCTTGCTGTCGAGCGGACGGAGGCCGAGGACCGCCCGTCGCGAGGCCTCACTGTGCACGTGCCCTGCAACCAGATTCAGCAGCTTCTGAAACTCAAGCAGGTCGAGGACACTGTCTCCTGTCATCACTCGGGCGTGTCCGCCCTCCTACAGCCCGAGACCCTCGATTATCCTGTTCTTCTGCTTCTCGAAGGTCTTCTGTCCCTGCTCGAAGGTCCTGACGATCTCTCTCTTCGCGTGGTCCGACAGTTCAACGCCGCGGTCGATGATGTCGCTCACCCGCTCCTTCACACCGGACGCGAAGTCGTTGATGCTGTCGACCGTGTCCTCCACGATGTCCACAGCCTCGTTCTTCACCCTCCTCGCAGCCTTCGAGATGTCTCTCCTCGTCTGCCGGCCCGACTTCGGCGCATACAGAAGTGCGATTGTTGCGCCGACAAGCCCTCCAAGCAGAAATGCCCCGGCGATCTTTGCGTTGTCTTCGTTCATCCCTTCCTCCTTCCGCTCGCCTTTACGATATCTGATCCGGCCGCTAGGCAGCCAGTCCCTTCCTGAGGACAACGAGGTTGTCCCTGTGGATCACCTCATCTGAATACTTGTATCCCAGAAGCTCCTCGATCTCGGAAGTCTGCCTCCCCCTTATCCTCTCGGTATCCTGAGAAGAATAGTTCACGATCCCCTTCGCAATGCGGTTACCCTCCTCATCGAGACAGTACACGGCGTCTCCTGCTTTGAAGGATCCCTCTACCAGTACAATTCCCGAAGGGAGCAGACTTCCACCAGACTCCACCAGTGCCTTGACGGCGCCGCCGTCGAGACGGATGCTTCCCGCAGGCTTCACGACATAGGCTATCCAATGCTTCCTGGAGGACATTTTTCTAGCGTGGGCGACGAATTCGGTGCCGCGTTTCATCCCGCCCAGAATATCGGGCACGAGCCCGCCCTTGCGTCCGCTCACGATGTTCACGGTGATCCCGTAGGAAAGCGCCTTCCTCGCCGCCAGCACCTTGGAGTACATGCCCCCGGTGCCTACCATGCTTCCTGCGCCTCCCGCCAGCAGTTCCACTTCCGGCGTGATCTCGTCCACCGCAGGGATCAGTTTCGCATCAGGGTCTCTCTTCGGATCCCCTGAATAGAGGCCTTCCACATCAGAGAGGATGACGAGTCGCTCGGCATCGATGAGGCCCGAGACGAATGCTGCGAGCTGGTCGTTGTCACCGAACTTGATCTCTTCGGTGGAAACGGTGTCGTTCTCGTTGATGATCGGCACCACGCCGAAACCGAGGAGCGCGATCAGCGTATTCTTCGCGTTGAGGTACCTCACGCGCTCGGAAAAAGTGCGGCGTGTCAGGAGGATCTGGGCGACCTTTATCCCATGTCGGCTGAATGCCCGCTCGTATGCCCACATGAGCGATGACTGCCCCACCGCCGCCGACGCCTGCTTCATCCGTATCTCCCTGGGCATCTCCTTGAGGCCGAGCTTCTTCATGCCCGCAGCAATCGCCCCGGATGACACGATGACCACTTCATATCCCATGCCGCAGGCCTTCGCAACATCGAGGGCGACGGACTGAATCCTCTTGTAATTGAGACCCTCCGCGCCGCCGGCGAGGATATTGCTTCCGATCTTGATGACTATCCTGCTCATGATTTCACATGTACCGCGACTTTGTGCGCGAGGTATTTCACGAGCCCGGGCATACCGAATCCCGTCACCGCGGAGATGGCGAAAAAATCGAAACCTCTCTCCTCACAGTATCCCCTGAGTCTCCTCAGGCGCTCACCCTCCGCTGCCAGATCGCACTTCGTACCCGCAACGGCCATCGGCTTCCGGACGAGCGCGGAGTTATATAATACTAGCTCTCTGTTTATCTTTTCAAAATCCTCCACAGGGTCGCTCGCGATCACGTCAGACACATCCACGAGATGGAGCAGAACGCTCGTCCTCTCCACATGCCTCAGAAACTGGAACCCAAGGCCGGCACCCCTATGCGCCCCCTCGATGAGGCCCGGTATGTCCGCGACGACAAAACTCCGCATGCCCTCCCCCTTGACTACGCCGAGGTTCGGCACGAGCGTAGTAAACGGGTAATCGGCAATCTTCGGCCTCGCCGCCGAGATGACGGAGATCAGGGTCGACTTGCCCGCATTCGGCATACCGACAAGACCCACGTCTGCGAGGAGCTTGAGTTCCAGCACAAGCGACCTCTCTTCACCGTTCTCCCCCGGCTGGGCGAACTTCGGGGCTTGATGAGTAGACGTCGCAAAGTGGGCATTGCCAAGGCCTCCCCTGCCCCCGCGGGCGACGATGCTCTCCGCGCCTTCGTGATCGAGGTCGGCGATCGCCATCGCCGTGCTCTCATCCCTGACGATGGTGCCGACCGGCACGGGTATCACCTTGTCCTCACCGTCACGGCCGTGCATGTTATTTCCCATCCCGTGTTCTCCCCGACCCGCCCGGTATTCATGGAAGTATCTCAAATCGAGAAGTGTGTTCAACTCCCGCGTAGCCCTGAGAATCACGTGCCCTCCCCTGCCGCCGTCACCGCCGTCAGGCCCGCCGCGGGGTACGT
>JBLMXV010000006.1:0-21965 GCA_050257935.1 Chloroflexota bacterium | reverse complement strand
GAGGTGAGGACGGCCTATGAGATCCTCAAGTCTCTCGGTCTGAGGCAGAGGGGGCCTGACATCATCTCCTGCCCCACCTGCGGGAGATGCCAGATCGATCTTCAGCCGCTCGCCCTGCGCGTCGAAGAGACGCTCAGATCTATGAATCGGCCTATCAGAGTCGCGGTCATGGGGTGCGCGGTCAACGGTCCCGGAGAGGCGAAGGAAGCCGACTTCGGCATCGCGGCGGGCAAAGGCATCGGCCTCGTCTTTTGCAGGGGAGAGGTGGTACGGAGAGTGCGGGAGGAGGAACTCCTCGATGCTCTGATGGATGTTATCAACCGGCCGCCGTTCACCGAGCCGGAAAATCCGACTGACGCATAGCCCTGATCATTCATGTGCGTACGGCAGTATCAGGGCGGAGGCGGCTCATCCTTTCCAAAGCGATGGATTTCACTTATTGATGTCCCACGTCCTGCACACACAGTCAGTGTCTGTGCTTCAGGCTGGAACAGGTTGTGGAACACGGCAGAGGTATCGCTCGGAATGTCCTTTCGCCACTTTCACCCTGACTTTGATAGGGAGATTCGTGGATAATGTCGGATAGGACAGGGCATACGGGGGCGCGCTCGATTCAAGGGTTGCTCACCCTCGATACCATCCGGGATATCAAACTTTACCAGAGCAAAGGGGGGTATCGTTTCTCCGTTGACGCGCTTCTGCTGTTCTCCTTCGTCAACGTCGTGAGGGTGAAGCGGGTCGCTGACATCGGCGCCGGTTCGGGCGTAATCGGCCTCCTCCTCGCCAGAAAATACCGGTCTGCACACGTGACACTCATCGAACTCCAGGACAGTCTTGTTGATCTCGCCCTTAGAAATGTGTCCCTCAATTCCCTCGACGGGAGGGTGGACGTGATGAGGCTGGACGTGAAGGCGCTCGGGAGCCGCGGGACGGCAGCCGGCGGCGATAGATTGCTCGTGTCCGGCCCCGTGGCTCGGAATGTCGCAGGTGAAACATCGGTAAGGGGACCGGCCGCCGGTTCCTTCGATCTCGTGATTTCGAACCCGCCGTTCAGGAAGGCGATGACCGGTCGGCTGAGCGAGGGCGACGAGCGTGCTCTTGCCAGGCACGAGATTGCGGTCACATTGGCAGATGTGGTATGCGCGGCATCGCTGCTCCTGAGGCACCACGGGAGGTTCTGCATCATCCACCTGCCCGAGCGTCTTCCAGACGTGATCGAGCTGATGAGGGCTCATGCCCTGGAGGCGAAGAGGGCCCGGTTTGTTCACTCCCGCCTCTCCTCGGAGGCGAAGATGGTGCTCGTGGAGGCGGTGAAGGGCGGCAGGGGAGGCCTGAAGGTGGAAAAGCCCCTGTGCATATACGACGAGGACGGCGTTTACAGCGAGGAAATGAGGGCTCTCTACCGGTCGTAGGGGTCTTCGCTGTGGTTCGTTCGAAGGCTTGCTACCAGGGCATGGTACAGACTGCCCCTGAACTCGAACAAGCCCGCTTCCTGCATGTGAAGTTTCTTCTTGTGTGCCCGCAATGATCGCCTGTTCTGGGCGGAGATGAAGAGCGCGCAGATGAGATAGCTTGCCGGTGCAATCCTCTTCAACGCACTGAAGAGCCCCTCCAGTATACCCGTTCCCCTCGCCTGGGCTGTGACGCAGACAGGGCCATAGACGCAGGTGTTGGTGGGTGATATGAGAGTTTTCCGGATGGTCATGCCGGCCACAGAGTCGAGCATGGCTTCGAGAATAGGAACCTTTCGAGCGTATTCCCAGGAGGTGGCGCACAGGTATCCCGCAACCTCACCTCCCCTTGCAGCGATTATCACCGCAAGGTCCCGGTTCATCTCATCGATCTGTGCTTCAGTATATTCGACGGTGAGGAACCCATCCCTGGCGCCTGACTCATCGAGGTTCGGGCGGAGGTTCTCTGCCTGGAGTCTCAGTATCCCGGGATAGTCAGCGGGCAGAGCCTTTCTGAATATGACCTGCGGTGACGACATTAATGTATTCTGGCACACCCGGGGCAAAAAAAAGGCGGAGCATGCTGTCCGCCTCATCAAGAAATTGTTACATGCACGCGCCGTTACATCTTCTTCATCTCAACGCCGCAGGTGCACTTGCCGGGGTTCTGGCTGATGGTGTCGCACTTGCACTCCGGAGGACACGCACAGGCGTACTTTCCAGACGCCTTAAAAGGCCTCTCCTTGTCCCATGTCCCGGCCTTAAGCATCAAGTCATCGCCCTCGGCCTTGGTGACCTTCGCCTTCACCATCTCCTTGCCGCAGGTGCATTTGCCGGGGTTCTTGGACATCCCGAGGCAAGGGCACTTCTCGCCGCAATCACAGGCGTAAATCTCGTCCCCGGCCTTCAGGTCCATCTTGCCCCTTGAGCCCGCAACAGACACGGCCACGAGGGCGAGGGTCAGAACCATAGCCAGCGCAATGTACATAGCTCTCTTCATTCACTTCACCTCCTTTCCTTGAGTAGTCTGATGATTCTTCTCCGATACTCCAAATTATACCATGATAAGTTTTTCTTATGTCTGTGACTTTGTTACAGAAGGCGGTTAATCGATCCGGAGAAGTTCAACGAGATTGCGTGAAAGGGAGACCCTGCCCCTCCTCTCGAACTCCTTGAGAAGGCGGCTCACTACCTCCCGCGACGTCCCGAGATCGGCTGCGATTCTCTGGTGCGTCGAATAGAGCTTGCCGTCCTCGGATTTCTCGATGATATAGTCCATGAGGCGGTCGTCCATCTTTCCGAACGCCACCTCCTCGATGAGTGTCATCATCGAGGTGATCCGCCGGCTGAGGATTGAGCAGATGAACTCCCTCATCGCCTCGTACGAACCGATCGTCCTCTTGAACTCGGGAGCGGGCAGAAGAAGCATCTCACCATCGGCGATCGTCTCGGCCTCTGCCGGATAGGGGATTCTGGACAGGATGCACGATGCATTGAGTATGCACGTCTCACCCCGGCCAAATTCGTACAAGGTGATCTCCCTTCCCGTCTCGCCCACCTTGTATACCCGCACTTCCCCGGAAAGAAGGAAGGCTATCGCCGGGCAGGCGTCTCCCTCGGTGTAAAGGCGCGTCCCTTTCTGGAAGCCCTTCAGGCTCGATACGGCGAGGATGTCCTCGACAAGGCCGTCCGTACCGCCCCGGAAGACGGGGAAGATGTCGACGAATTCCTGCTTAGAAGGCGTGCTCACAGGGCATGTAATTCTCGGTGTGGAGTATCGAGATCTGCGTTGATCAGTAACTATAATGAACTACCTATGTCATTGTCAAATGGGCGTTAACCCCTTGTTGACCTTTGGTTTGGGTATCTATTAACGTATCACATGCTCTCCTTCGTGGCGAAGCGTCTGCTTCTCATGTTCCCCCTTATATTCGGCATAACCCTCATTACCTTTACGGTGATACATCTCGCGCCGGGAGGGCCTGTGGAGGTCGAAACAGAGATGTCTCTGAAGGCTTCAGCGCAGGCGAGGGAAAACCTGAAGAGACTTTACGGCCTTGACAAGCCGTTGCACGTTCAGTATCTCGACTGGCTCGGTCGGTTTTTGAAGCTTGACTTCGGCACGTCCTTTGTCGACGGCAAGAAGGTGGTCGATAAGATCAAAGAGAGAATCCCTGTGACCCTCGCGATCAGCCTGCTCTCCCTTCTTCTCATCGTGAGTGTCGCCATACCGATCGGCGTCATCGCGTCCGTGAAACAGTATTCCCTTTTCGACAAGATCACGACGGTGTTCGTGTTTCTCGGATTTTCGACTCCCGCCTTCTGGCTCGCGCTGATCCTGATGATCATCTTCGGCGTCGCGCTCGGTCTCCTGCCGATATCGGGCATCCAGAGCATCGACGTTTCGGGGATGGGGTTCCTGGATCGGATCCTTGACTGGGCACGGCACCTGATCCTCCCCGTCGGAATCAGCGCCTTCGGGGGTATCGCGGGACTCAGCAGGTACTGCCGGTCGAGCATGCTCGAGGTGATCAGGCAGGATTACGTGCGCACTGCACGGGCAAAGGGCATCAAAAACTCTGAGGTGATCATGAGGCACGCCTTGAGAAACGCCCTGATGCCGGTGGTGACGATACTCGGCCTCGCCGTGCCGGGCCTGATAGGAGGGGGTGTCATCTTCGAGACAATCTTCGCCATACCCGGAATGGGCCAGCTCTTCTATGCTTCGGCCATGTCCCGGGATTATCCCACCATCATGGGAATACTCGTGATCGGCGCGGTGCTCACTCTGATCGGGAATCTCATCGCCGATGTCTCTTACGCGGTCGTTGACCCGAGGATACGTGTCCGGGGCGGCGAGGGGAGGTAGGCGATGCTGAAGATTGTCTTCAGACGGTTCAGAAGAAACACTCTCGCTGTGGCGGGCCTCGTCGTCATCCTCGTACTCGCCGTCGTTGCAGTTGCTGCTCCCTTCGTCGCTCCCCATGACCCGACAAGGATCGACGTTTATAACGTCCTTTCCCCTCCGACACTCGTGCATCCCCTCGGGACGGACGAACTCGGCAGGGATGTGCTCTCGCGGATGATCTGGGGGAGCCGGGTGTCGTTGAAGGTGGGGTTCATCGCAGTCGGGATCGCGATCTTCATAGGCACGCTCGTCGGCTCTCTTGCGGGGTTCTACGGTGCGAAAGTGGATGCGGTCCTCATGCGGTTCGTCGACATCATGCTCGCGTTCCCGACGTTCTTCCTCATACTCGCGGTGATCTCGATCATTGAGCCGAGCATCTCGACGATCATGATAGTAATCGGTGTCACGGGGTGGATGGACGTGGCCCGGCTCGTGCGTGCAGAGTTTCTGAGCCTCAAAGAACGTGATTTCGTCGCCTCTGCACGGGCCATCGGCGCGAGCGACCGCCGGATTATTGTGCGCCACATTATCCCGAATGCCCTGTCTCCGGTGCTGGTGGCGGCAACATTCGGCGTCGCAGGCGCAATCCTGGTCGAGTCGGGGCTTTCCTTCCTCGGCCTCGGGGTTCAGCCGCCCGAGCCGAGCTGGGGTAACATACTCACGTCCGGGAAGGACAACATCACGGTGGCGTGGTGGCTGTCCCTCTTCCCGGGATTCGCAATCCTCATCACCGTGCTCAGTTACAATCTTGTGGGAGAAGGGTTAAGGGATGCCCTTGATCCGAGGCTGTGGACCCAGGATGTATGAGCAGATGCCGCCGGGCTGTCCGGATCCTGAACGCGCTCACAACAACGTAGAATCTTTCCTCACCGAGAATCCCGGCTACGCTGATGTTGTGCACAAGAATCGGGAGGCGATCTGCCTCCTTTTCTCCTGCAGTCAGTTCCTTGCCAATTACGTGATACAGAACCCTGAGGTGCTCCTGCGGTCCCTCCGGGAGCTCGATGCGCCTCTCTCCGCCGATCTTCTCTCGTCATCGCTGAGGGATCTTCTCGCCTCATCCAGTTCCGCCGATGAAGCGATGAGGCTGGTGAGGAACTTCAGGAAGAGGCACCTCCTCACGATTACCCTGAAAGATGTATACCACCGTGCAGATCCTCAGGATGTCATGCTCGATATGAGCAACCTTGCCGATGCGGCACTCTCGGAGTCTTTCCGCTTTGTCGAGAGCAGGCTGAGACAGAGATATGGGACTCTCGATGACAATTCTGCTGTAGTCATAGGACTAGGAAAACTCGGGGCGCAGGAGCTTAATTACAGCTCGGACGTCGATATCATCGTCGTCTACGGAGTTGAAGGGGAAACGTCCGGAGTGCCGAGTCCGCAGGGTGTGACACTCAACAGGATCACCGCTCTTGAGTATTATGGGAAACTCGTCGAAGAACTCACCCGCTTTCTCAGTGCTAATACGGCGGACGGCTTCGTCTATCGCGTTGACCTCAGGTTGAGGCCGCAGGGGCAGCGCGGGAGTCTCGCCCTCTCCCTGAGGGCTTACGAAGAGTATTACGAGTCATGGGGACAGCTGTGGGAAAGGGCGGCGCTTCTCAGGGCCCGGCCTATCGCGGGCGACATGAGCCTTGGGGCAGATTTCCTACGAACGGTGAGGCCGTTTGTCTACCGCAAGTATCTCGACTTCGACGCGATAGAAGAAATACGGAGGATGAAGAGCCAGGTCGAACAGCTCAGGGGAGATACGTTCAGCAGCGACATCAAGCGGGGCTACGGGGGGATACGGGAGATCGAGTTCTTCATTCAAATCTTCCAGCTCATGTATGGCGGCAAGGAAGTCTTGCTGAGGGAGCGGGGCACGCTGAGGGCGCTCCACAGGCTTCTCCAGAAGGGCCTCATAGGCTACGAGGATTTCTATCATCTCTCGGTGGACTACCATTTCCTGAGGAAACTGGAGCACAGGCTGCAGCAGCTCAACGACGTTCAGACACAAACCCTTCCGACTGGTGACAGGGATCTTGAGATTCTCGGCAGGAAGATGGGATTCTCGGGCAAGTCGGACTTCACGGAAGATCTCCGCGCGAGAAGGCTGAAGGTCCGAGCCATCTACGACTCCCTCTTTCAGTCCCGTGAGAAGCCGAAGCCTGCCGAAATACGGGAAGTCGAGACAGCGGGGCCGCTGAGCGGGGTCTTCTGGGACATGCAGACACCGATCGAAGATCTGCTGATGGATGAACTCTCCCGAACGGGGGTCAGGGACGTTCGCAGGGCGATACAGTGTCTCACCAAGATCAGGAACACGGTGTATTCCTTCCAGACCATACGGGGCAGAAGGGTGCTCGAAGAGGTGATTCCAAGATTCGTGGACGAGGCATTGAAGGGTGTGGATCCCGACCTTGCCCTGGCGCAGCTCGTCGATTTCTTCGGGATCCTCTCCTCCCGCGAGTCCTATCTCGAGGCGATTGCCGAGAGGCCCACGATCATCGCGAATCTCAACTTCATTTTTTCACACAGCGAGTACCTCGCGAAGATCCTCATGGGCAATCCTTACTACGTCCAGGCATTCGTGGAGGACGAGATGAGGGAAAAGAAGGTCAAGGTGTCGAAAACAGCATTGACCAACCTCGTGGAGCGGTACGGAGATACGACGGCAATCCGCCTGCTGCGACGGCTCTACGAGGTCAGGCTCGGCGTCGCCTTCCTCAATGGAAGAACGGACATCAACGGTCTCATGAGGTCGTTGACGCGTGTGGCTGAAGAGATACTGGGCGTGCTCCTGGAACGGCAGGGGAGGGGAGAGGCGGCGTTGCCGCACCCGGTCAAGACGGCTCTTTCCGGATCCGGGCTGGCGGTTATCGGTTTCGGCAAGCTCGGAGGCCGCGAGCTCACTTTCAACTCCGATCTCGACATCATCTTCCTCACGCTCGAGGAACCGGCGCTGGATGAGATCCGGGTATCAGAGCGCATTCTCAAGGTCCTCACGTCATACACCAAGGACGGCATCGCTTACAGGGCCGATACGAGACTGAGGCCGGACGGCAGCAAGGGGCCCCTGGTAAACTCCCTGGACGGCCTCAGGGATTACTACCTTAACCTCGCCCACCCGTGGGAGATACAGGCACTGATGAAGGCGAGGCCCGTGAAAACCGGCACGGCTCCCGCACGGCGATTCATGGAGATGAGGAGAGAGGTGCTCGCGAGGCGGGGTGGCGAGGTCACGGCATCGGACCTGGTGAAGATGAGAGAGAAGATACTGAGGGAACTCTCGAAGGAAAACTCCAGTGCGGGAGCATACGATATCAAGCTTGGGCCTGGCGGCCTCGGGGAGCTCGAATTTACGGTCCAGTTTCTTCAGCTCAGGCACTGCCGCGCACATCCTTCGCTGGCGGTGCAGGGAACGAGTGATGCGGTGAAACGGCTCAGAAATGCTGGCGTTCTGGCAGATTCGGTGGCCGAGAATCTCCTCTCTGCCTTTGAGTTCTACAGGGTCACCGAAACGCTCCTGCGCCTTAAGAATGAGACACTTCTGCGGCGAGACAGCGAGGCATCGCGGAGCCTGGCCCGTTTCATGGAAATGGACGAGGCAGGCCTTTTGCACATGCTCGATGAGGTGAGAACAAGGGTGAGCGACACTTGGGAGGCGGTCGTCCGTGAATGAAAACATGTCCACACCGCATAACGCAAAGAGGAGGTCGCCGTGGCGAACAGACTGGTGAATTCGAGGAGCCCGTATCTCAGGAAGGCGGCAGAGCAGCCTGTCGACTGGTATGAGTGGGGCGAGGAGGCATTTGAGCGGGCGCGGGTTGAGGATAAGCCGATCCTGCTTTCAATCGGGGGAGTCTGGTGCCACTGGTGCCACGTCATGGCCCACGAGAGCTTTGAGAACGACGACGTCGCACGCCTGATCAACGAGCACTTCGTGGCGATCAAGGTGGACAGGGACGAACGGCCTGACATCGACAAGAGGTACCAGGATGTCGTCATGAGAATATCGGGGAGCGGCGGATGGCCTCTCACCGTTTTTCTCACCCCCGAAGGCGGAGCTTTCTATGGCGGCACGTACTTCCCCCCGGAAGAACGGTGGGGAAAGGTGGGCCTGGTGAACATCATCCCGAAGCTCGTGGAGATCTTTCGGCAGAACAGGCCGCGCATAGAGGAGGTGGCCAAGGAACTCTACACGCATGTCGCGGTCCTGCCGACAGACCTGGAGAAAGAGGCTCTCGACAGCCGAGTGCTCGACGAGGCGGTGTCGACTGTCCTGTCCGCTGTAGACTTTCAACACGGCGGGATCGGGTCCGCGCCGAAGTTCCACCATGCCCCCGCTCTCGGGCTTCTCATCAACTACCATCACTTTTCGCCCAATGATATGGTCAAGAGGGCACTGGAGGTTTCCCTCGATGCGATGGCGAATGGAGGCGTTTATGACCACCTACTCGGTGGCTTTTTCAGGTACTCTACAGATGAGAAGTGGATCGTCCCCCACTTCGAGAAGATGCTGTACGACAACGCGGAACTCCTGAAGCTCTATGCCCAGGCGCACCGGGCCCTCGGCCGGGAGCTCTACAGAAAGACGGCAGAGGGCATCGTGGACTACTACGTCAGGTTCGGAGTGGACGGGACAGGAGGTTTCTACGCCTCCCAGGACGCGGACATCGGGATCCTCGACGAAGGGGGATACTACGTCTTTTCTCTCGACGAGGCGAAATCGGTCCTGTCCGCAGAGGAACTCGCGGTGATGAGTCTTCATTATGACATCATGCCCTCAGGCGAGATGCACCATGACCCCTCGAAGAATGTCCTGTTCATCGATAAAGAGGAGGGGATGATCTCGGAGGCTCTGGCGGTTCCCGTGGAGAGGGTACAGGAGCTTATCTCGTCGGGAAAGCAGAAACTCCTCGGGTACCGTGAGCAGCACCGCCAGATGCCTTTCATCGATAAGACCATTTACACGAACTGGAACGGACTCATGGTCGAGGCGATGTGCGTCGCCGGCATATTGCTCGGGAAAGAGGAATGCCTCGAACTCGCCGAGCTCGCATCGAAGAGGGTATTGGCGGAGTACTATCTCGATGGGCAGCTCTTCCACACCTCCGGCACCGGCGGCTTCCTCGAAGACTACATCTTCTTTGCGGGAGGGCTTCTCGAACTCTATCAGGCGACTCAGAACCGTCACTACGCGGAAACAGCGAAGGCGGTCACGGACAAGGCGATCGAGCTTTTCTGGGACGATGCACAGGGAGGTTTCTTTGACGCCGTCGCAGGCAGCCACGGCTACCTGTCGATCAGATCGAAGCAGATATTCGATGCGCCCACGGCCTCCGCGAACGGGCGGGCGCCCTATGTGCTCCTGCTTCTCCACGTTCTGACACGGGAAATGAAATACCGGAACTATGCCGACCAGTGCCTGCAGGCCTTCGCGGCCCTGGTGAGACAGAATCCGATGGTGTCACCGTCTTTCCTCACGAGCTTCGATGCATATCAGAGAGGTATTTATTTCGTGGAGACGGAGCGCAGTTTCGACGAGGCTCTGAGGGACTTCAGACCGTACAAGTTCGTCGTGAAGCGTGATATCCCCGAAGGGGTGATGGTATGCGAAAAGGATCGCTGCAAGATCGCGGAGCGTTATGATCCCACGCTCTAGCCCATGGGCTGAGCGGGGGCGACTACTGTTTCCTTCTTCCAGTATGGACTGGTGAGGTCCTCGAATGCGGCGAGTGCGGCTACCGAGCCCTGACCCACGGCTACTGCGATCTGCTTCACGCCACCCGTAACATCTCCCGCGGCGTACACAAACGGTTCCGATGTCTTCTGCCTTTCGTCGACCTTTATGTAGCCCCACTGATCGAGTCTCAGTCCCAGGAGCTTGGCGATCTCATTACTCGGTTCGTAGCCGATCGCGACGAAAACGCCGTCTGTCCGTATTTCATGGGTCGCGGAGTCCTTGTTGCTGCGTATTCTCACAGCCTGTGTTTTTCGGTCGCCGATGATCTCTTCGATTTGGCTGTTCCACATGACCGGGATCTGTTCTTTAGACAGGCTGTCGCGGAGGTTTTTCTCCGCCCTGAACTCGTCCCTGCGGTGTATGACGGTTACTCTGGCTCCGAGGTTGTGGAGATACAGGGCGTAGGTGAGGGCCGTGTTGCCGCCTCCCACGACGACGACCTGTTTTCCGTCCTTAAAGAAGTATCCGTCGCACTCTGCACAATAGCTTACGCCTTTTCCCGCAAGCCGCTGCTCGCCTGGAACGTCCAGTGTCCTCCAGCGGGCACCGGTGGCGATGATGATCCCCCTGGCGATGTAACGCGCCCTGTTCGTGATGATATCGAACTTGTCGTCGACCTTCTTGATCTCGACCACGTCCTCCGACAGCCGGATCTCCGAATACTGGAGCGTCTGCTGAGCGAGAAGGTCTACGAGTGACCTGCCGGCGATCTTGGTGAATCCGGGATAGTTCTCCACTACGGGGGTGATCGTCACCTGGCCGCCGATGTTCTCGCGTTCCAGCACGACGGTCTTCAACCCTGATCGCTCTGCATATATGGCGGCAGTGAGCCCCGCCGGGCCTGCGCCGATGATCACGAGGTCTCTTTCGACGGGCTCGCCGCTTACCTCTCCGGTCACGACTTCGGGGCGTTTGAGCGTGAGGAGGGACTCGACGAAGGCCTCCTCAGGTTCGATGTTCGGGGCGATGAGCACTCCGTTTGCAAATGTCTGGGGTACCGAAACTACGCCGAACTTTTCGGCGATGTCCTGGTTTTCAAATATCTCGATAGACTCCGCGGATACGAGGTCGTTTCTCACTATGGCGGCTGATATCGCATGCAGCACCTGCTGCGGACAGTACGGTCAGGTGGGGCTAACGTATACCTGTATCTCGCGCTCTGCGTCTAGGGTGAGAAGCTTTTTCAGTGATTCCTCCGACAGAGTGATCGCCCTCGTGGAGGCCATGACAATGGCGAGGATGAGTGATCTGCCCTCCTCGCCAAGAGGGGCACCGGTGAACCGGATACGGTACTTGTCGGGATCAACGAGAAGCGTAGGGGACCGCTCGACGTTGCGCTTCCTGGACTGTGCATCACCGATCTTGAAGAAGGAAGGCTTGATCTTAGGAGAAATCTCGGCGAGAGTCTTGACGAGGGCGACAAGGGAATCATTGAATGTGTCGTTCACACCCGTCTTGGTGAACACCTCGAGATGAACCTCGGCCTGAAGGGCCTTCGTCGTCTCTGCCAGCGCTTTCCTGATGTCCTCAGTGATCAGCTCTTGTTCCACAAGATTTATTGTATGGCTGGTCCCCTTTTTTTGCAACAGTCAGGGCCCCTTCCACCCTGCCTCACACGGCTTGCTATGTGAATTATGTGAGCTGAGGCGTCTGGGCGCTGACGGCACACGACCGTGGCCGTAAGTCTCCTTCAATCATGTCCCCGCGTGCCTTTGGGGTATAATAGAAGCGTGCTTGCGGTTGCTGAGCACTGTGTGTTGACCTTGCGGTTGCATTTCGGCTCGGGGCAGAGGCCTCAAAGCCTTTATGAATGCGATAAAATATGATTCAGAGTGCTGACTTCTCGATTCCATCACAAGAGAGTTGAAAAGTTCCCTTGTACGGCGGTCTGGAGATGAACAAGGCATCGCTCATAGAGCCTTTTCGGTATCTCTGTCCTGCCGTTGAATGTTCTGTTTTGTAAGGTTAGTGTTGAGTCAGGTTCCGGCACTTTGAAGGTATCTCTGGCCCTTCCAATGAATCCCCCTCCTTTAAGCGACGAGGTAACCTCTCCCGAATTCAACCGGGAAAAGAGAATGCAAGGACGCGTCACTTCCCCACGGGCCTGAGGCGCTGGAGCATCATGACGACGATCTTTTCGGTGGTTGAGAAGAACATCTCGGACCTGCGCCTGCGGCTCGCCGGTTCGGCTGATAAGGGAATCCATGGTCTGGCGTCAGTCCACCTCGCCCTGTTGCTCTGCCTCTTCGATAGCCCGTTCTTCGTCGTGGAGGACTCGGCTGAATCTGCGGCTCTTCTTTCCCGTGACGTGTCGTTCGTCAGGGGTATGTTTCCCTTCCTGACTGCCGAGCCTGTCATGCACTTCCCAACACCCTCAAACCCGGGCGCAATAGGTGCGAGAGCACTCGCCCTGCGCGAGATGGCAAGGCATGACCGCGTAAGCATAATCACCTCGCTCGATGCGTGCCGGACCGGTTTTGATATGAACCGCATTGCCGATGAGATCATGGTGCTGCGGAAAGGTTTCACTGTTGACAGGGCTGAGCTTGGCGAACACTTGTCGGGCCTCGGGTACCGGAGGGTGAGCGTCGTTGCGGACAGAGGTGAATACAGCGAGCGTCAGTGGGTGTTCGACGTATTTCCCGTGACCGACGACCTGCCGGCACGTATCGAGTTCTTCGGCGACGAGATAGATCTGATCAGGATCTTTGACATAGAGACCCAGATGTCGACAGGTGAAAGGGATCAGCTGGTTGTGCCTCCTGCCGAGGAAGGTGAACCGGCACATGATCTCATTCCCGGCCTGCTGTCCCGCCATGAGGCTGTTCTCTTCTGGGCGGCCAAGTCAGAGGAAATGCCGCAGGGCGACGCCTGGCTGCAGGGCAGTGCGCCCATCGCCATATCCCACCTGCCCTTTGCAGGCAGGGGCATTGATTCAGGTGCGCTTTCACTGAAAGGCCTCGGGATAGCTCCGGAGGAAAGAAAGTCTCTCGACGACCTGGCCGCGGCTGTCAGGAACCTGCGCGAGGCGGTCGTTCTGGTCGTTCCTTCACATGCGCAGGCGGAGCGGCTCAGGGAGATTCTGCGTGACGGTGGCGTTGTCGCACCGATCATCGGTCAGGAAGACGTGGCCTCGTATGAGGGGTGGCTCTGTGTGACCGTCGGCGCTCTTTCGACCGGCCTCCGCATGCCGGGAATCGTTGTTCTCACCGACAGGGAGATATTCGGGGAGAGGCCGTCCTACCGGCCCCTCAAGAAGTCCAAAGTGTCCAGCCTGCTCCGCACCATTGACGACCTGAAGCCGGGCGATTTCGTTGTTCACAAGGACCATGGCATCGGCAGGTTCGTCGCCGTGGAAAGGCAGAGATCAAACGGCCGTGAAGAGGACCTCATCGTGCTCGAATACTCCCAGGGCGACAGACTCCTTATCCCCTTCCAGGGTATAGACCGCCTTCAGAAATTCAGTGCCGGCGAAGGACACAGTCCCCACCTTGACCGCCTCGGGGGGCGTTCGTGGCAGCGCACGAAACAGAAGGTGGGCAAGGCCATACGGGAGATGGCCGAGAGGCTCCTGAAGCTTTACGCGGCCAGGAAGGTGGCGAGGGGATTCATATTCAGCGCCGATACCCCTCTGCATGTCGAATTCGACGGTTTCTTTCCGTATGAGGAGACGCCGGATCAGTTGAGGTGCATTGAGGATATCGAGAGGCACATGCAGTCCGAGAACCCCATGGATCTGTTGCTCTGCGGGGATGTGGGGTACGGAAAGACGGAAGTGGCCATGAGGGCGGCCTTCCGCGCAGTCTACGACGGCAAACAGGTCGCTGTTCTCGTGCCGACGACGCTTCTTGCCGAACAGCACTTCAGGACGTTCAGGACGCGGTTCTCCGGTTTTCCCGTCACTATAGACAACCTGAGCAGGTTCAGGAAGAAAGAGGAAGCGCGGCGTTCTCTGGTGGCACTCGCAAAGGGCGAAACCGACATAATTATCGGCACGCACATGCTCCTCGGCAAGGGCGTTCATTTCGCAGACCTCGGCCTTCTCATCATCGATGAGGAGCACCGGTTCGGTGTCGCGCAGAAGGAAAAGATGAAAGAGCTGAAAAAGGGGATCGACGTCATCACCCTCACGGCTACCCCCATACCGAGGACGCTGCACATGTCGCTCTCGGGGATACGGGAATTGTGCACCATAGAGACTCCTCCCGAGGAGAGGCTCGCGGTGAGGAGCATCGTGACGGAGTACAGCGACAGCGTGATCAGGGAAGCGATCGAGCGGGAACTGAGGAGAGGAGGGCAGGCGTTCTTCGTGCACAACAGAATAGGGGATATAGAAAAGGTCGGTGCACGTCTCCTGCGCCTCATCCCTGCAGCGCGTCTCGCGATAGCCCACGGGCAGATGAGGGAAGCGCACCTGGAGAAGATCATGCTCGATTTTGTCGGCAGAAAGACCGACATCCTCGTCTGCACCTCGATCATCGGCTCCGGCCTCGACATCCCGACAGCGAACACGATCATCGTCGACAGGGCCGATCACTTCGGCATCTCCGACCTTTACCAGTTGCGCGGTCGGGTCGGCAGGGGAAGCGTCCAGGCGTATGCGTACTTCCTCATGCCCGGCGAGGACCTCCTCACCGATGACGCGAAAAAGAGGCTTCGTGCGATACAGGAGATGAGTTATCTCGGAGCTGGCTTCAGGCTTGCTCTGAAAGACCTCGAGATACGGGGTGCGGGAAACCTTCTGGGGGCAGAACAGTCCGGGCATATTTACAAAGTAGGCTTCGACATGTATCTCGAGATGCTCGAGAGGGCAGTGGCTGAACTGAAGGGCGAGGAGACTGTGGAGGAGGTAGACCCCCAGATACGACTGGACGTGGCGGCGTTTATCCCGGAGACGTACGTCCCCGATGTTACGCTTCGACTGAGTCTGTACCGCCGGCTCTCTTCTGCCCGCACGCTCGACGCATTGTCAGGGCTTAAGGAGGAACTGCTCGACAGGTTCGGTCGGATTCCCGAGGAGGTCGAGAATCTGTTTCACGTCATAAAGATGAGGACCCTCGCTCGACAGCTGTACATCGAAAAGGTGCAGGGCCTTCAGGGCAGGTATCGCTTTTCTCTTGTCTCCGACACGGAGAAAAGATATGGAGTCCCCGAGAACTTCTACGACAGGTTTCTCAAGGCGCTCTTTGCGTTGCAGTCTTCGGCTGACGCCGGCCGGTTCGGCCGCATCCGCTTTTACCCTGACGGGTTTGAGCTGGACGCCGGCGGCGCATCGGCCAGGGATGCCGTTCCAGCGGCGGAACGGATGCTGGAGGTGTTGCGTGAGTCACTCCGTGAGAAGGGAAACTGACCGATCTTTACCGAGGGCTGTTACCCAAAGAGAGCGAGATTTGGCAAGGGCTTGAGCTGCTTTCGTCCTGATGCAGCCGTGACTGCCTTTGCCACAGGTAGACAGCGAGGACAAAATCCGGTAAACTCAGTATCCATGATACGAGTCCACCTGCACGTAGTAGCTGCGACCGCTTTGCTTATGCTCCTTACGGCTGCGTGCGCGAGTACGCCCGTCGACCGTGAGCGGGAAGCTGAGTTCCATTACAAGCTCGGAGGAGCGGCGATGAGCAGGGGCGACCTCCAGCGTGCCTACGTGGAGTTGCAGAAGGGATTACAGTATGACCCGCACAACAAGGATATTCTGAACAGTCTTGGCCTCGTGCATCTGCAGCTTGAGGAATACGATAAGGCGAAGCAGTACTTGCTGAAGGCGATTGCGGAAGATCCGGGCTTTTCCGATGCCTACAACAACCTCGGGGTTACCTACACGAAGTTAGGCGACTTGCAGAAGGCGATAGAGTGTTTCAAGAAGGCCATTGCCAATCCCCTTTATAAGACGCCCGAAAATGCCTATTACAACCTTGGGATGGCATACTATCGCCTCGACCAATTCAACGATTCGATCGAGGCCTTCCAGGATTCCGTCAAACGATCACCGATGTTTACGTCATCCTACTACGGCTTGGCCCTTGTTTACAACAAGGCGGGACGCTTCGGGGAGGCATCTCAGGCTTTGACGAAGGCGATAAATGTCGATTCCCGGTACAGGGGAGACAGGGCCAAGTTCGCGGAGGATACGAGGCAGAGGGTCAACTCCTCAGTCGGCGATGAGAGGGCGGACTTCAGCAGTTACCTGGAGATACTGCATTACTGACCTGCATAGCTTTTCGTAACCTGGAACTGCTGAATGCATCTGCATTGCAGGGCGGACGGAGCGCCTCCAATCCTTTCTCGATGCGATGACATAGTAATGTACGGCCTGCTCCCAGGGCAGATAGCCACAAAGCGATGCGTTTGCTTCGAGGCATACCACCTTTTCATCAACAGAGCGTGAGGGAGGTCCGTTCCCTATTTTCAGGGCATTTTTCTGAACTTCATGGGCGTGTCGTAGAGGGAGGGGTTTTCGATGTGCTCCCTGATGAGCTGCCGAAGTTCATCAGACGTTAAGGGCTTTTCTTTGGCGAGCGTATCTTCGACGACTGCGAGACCCAGGGCGTCTTCGGAAACGGAAACCTTGACGAACATGAAGGTCCTCTTCGCCGGCTCTTCCCGGATCTCCTGCACATTCAGGAAAGGCACCCCTTCGATGAGAGTCAGGTAGGCCCGATAGCGATCAGTCGTCCTGCCCCTTTCGACCGCCTCGGCATAATATTCGTGCTCATTGAAAGGGAGTATTGAAAGAACGGCCGCTTCCTTTGAGTCGCCTGCATCTTCGATGAATACCCACTTTCCGAGGATCCGTGAATCCATCGGCGCGTCAATGCTCGGGCCGAGCGGCAGCGTGCTGCTTAGGGGACATCCGCAGAGCAGAATTTGCAGGATTCCTGCCACCGACAGTAGAAGGCGTCTCTTCATCGTCGCCATAGTGGGTACCTCGCTATTTAGCGTCTGTCCATAAACCACATGTATTTGTCGTTCCCGCAACCGCGGCGCATCGGGAATCCTTCTCTAAGAAAGATTCGTGACCGATCCTCGGTACTGCGAGGACAAGGGCCGGAATGACAGAAGGCTGGCAACTCAAGCACTTTATGAACAAACACTACTTGTACACGAGCTCGGGTTTCTTCATGAACACTCTTGTGTCGGCCGGCACCGAGTCTGTGATCCACACGTTCCCCCCTATGACGCAACGGGCACCGATTACGGTTTCTCCGCCGAGTATGGTCACCCCGGAATATACTATCACGTCGTCTTCTATTGTCGGGTGGCGCTTTTCGTGTCTCAGCCCTTCCACCGCCTCCTTCGGGAGAGACAACGCTCCAAGTGTGACCCCCTGATAGAGCCGCACACGGTCACCTATCAGTGTCGTTTCCCCGATGACAACCCCTGTTCCGTGGTCGATGAAGAAACTCTCCCCGATCTGGGCGCCCGGGTGGATGTCGATACCTGTGATGCTGTGCGCATATTCCGACATGATCCGGGGGATCAACGGCACACGCTGAGCAAAGAGCTGATGGGCCAGCCGGTACACGGTGATGGCAAAGAGGCCGGGATAGCTGAATATGATCTCGTCGAAGCTCTTGGCCGCCGGGTCGCCTTCGAACGCGGCCCGAATATCCTTGGCGAGAAGGCGTCTGATGCGGGGAAGTTCTTTCATGAAAGTCATCGTGACTGCCTGCCCCTGCTGTTCGCACCTCACGCAGGACAGGTTGAGGCGGCGACATTCGTGGCGTATCGCGAAGGTGACCTGTTCCGACAATGCTTCAAAGAGGGCCGTTGCCTCCTGCCCGAAATGATAGACGAGGTTCACCCTGTCGATGCGGGTGTGGGTAAAGTAGCCCGGGTACAGTATGCGGGACGCCATGTGGATGATATTGGTGATAGATTCCCTTGACGGCAGTGGTTCGAGGTCCACATGATCGAAGCACTCATCTGCATCGCATGACAACACGAGCTGTTCCACCACCGAGGGGATTTCCTCTCGTAGCTCACGGGCCCTCTCCGCATCGTCCTTGCACCGTTCAATCGTAGGTTCGTCATTCATAGGAGATTCACCTCGTTGGACTTGTTCTCGCCGTTCACGGCGCCTTCTCGAAAGGAAGGGATTTCTGAATTCATTGCAAGTGAAGGCGCGGCGTGAGTGTAATCTCACCGTAAGTCAGTTGGATGGCGGGCGAAAGAGGCGGCGAGCGGATTCGAACCGCTGCATCGAGGTTTTGCAGACCTCTCCCTTAGCCACTTGGGTACGCCGCCGGCATGCACTGAACAGCGGGTGGGGGCGTAAGCCGGGAGACCACAATAAGACATTTGGTTGTACCGGCGTGCGCAGCAGTCACTCAGCACTGTTCACTGTATCGTATGGAGCGGGTGGCGGGATTCGAACCCGTGACCCCAACCTTGGCAAGGTTGTGCTCTACCAACTGAGCTACACCCGCATCTAATTGAAGCGTTTGTCAGGATCTGTGGAAGTGAGAGACCGGTTGAGCTGCCACATTCTCTCTTCCAGCATTTTCAGCCTCCCCTCCAGCTCCTGACAACGTTCGGCTGCAGAGGTCTCCAGTATTTTTAGCTTCTTTTCCGCCTCCCTCTTGGCGGTCTCGATCTCTACGATGAGTTCCTTGACTTTCTCCCAGAGTGCCGCTTCATGAGGGGAAGATGTTTTTCTCCATCGCCAGAAAAACATTGTAAAAAATAGCACAACGACAACCGCTCTGTCAATTCAGCACCGCCGTGCGGCTAATACGCTCCCTCTCTCATGGCGACGACCTTCACTGTTTTTACCAGTATGACGATGTCGAGCCAGAGTGTCCAGTTTCTCACGTACCACGCATCGATCGCCAGACGGTATTTGAACACGGTATCGCTCCGCCCGTTCACCTGCCAGAGGCCGGTTATTCCGGGCGGCACTCTCAGGAAGACGAGTTTATCCTTCGGCAGGCTCTCGACCTCTTCGGGCAGGTACGGCCTGGGGCCCACGAGGCTCATTTGTCCGAGAAGGACATTGATGAGCTGCGGCAACTCGTCAAGGGAGGTTCTCCTCAGAAAACCGCCGATTTTCGTGACGCGCGGGTCGTTTCTGAGCTTCCAGAATTGTTCCCAATCCTCTCGTGCCTTATCGTCATTCCTCAGGAAATCTCTGAGTCTATCCTCCGAATTCTTGTACATAGTCCTGAACTTGAAAATCTTGAATGACTTGCCGTTCCTGCCGATCCGCGTCTGGCGGTAGATAGGAGATCCGGGGGACTCAACCATGATGGCAAGTGAGATGATAGCCATCGGCATGAAAAGGAACAGCAGCATCACGAGGCTCGTGACCTCGTCGAAGACCCTTTTGATGATGATGTTCGAGGTTCTTTCCAGGTTGTTCTTGATCTCGATAGAGAAGATCCGATCATGGAAATAGTGATGTATTTCGGTTCCCAGCATGGGAACACTCTGGAGGTCGGGGACAAGGAGGATTCTCTCCACCCTGAACTGGATCTGGTTGATCAGTTCCTGAACCCGTGTCTTGTCTATCTCCGGGATAGCGATGAAGACGTCCGATATCCTGCCGGAGCGGATATAGCGCTCGGCCCTGTCGATCCCTCTGTGCACCTTCACGCCGTCGATGACTCTGCCTGAATGAATGTCGTCGTCGATGAATCCGACAACGTCATACCCGAAATTGGACTCACGCCGGAGTGCTCTCAGGCAGAGCCTGCCAAGCTCGCCTGCTCCCACGATGACCACCCGCCGCTTGAACAGGCCATAGCGTTTCAGGAATCGTCGGGTCTGAATGCGGACCAGCGGGACGAGCGACAGGGACACGAGACCGGTCAGGGCTATCAGGGTCCTCGGTACGACGTGGCTCAACTGCGCCATCGACACGACCACAAATGCACCGACCGTCGAGAAGAACGAGACCTTCCACAGCATTTTCACCTCATCCCAGAAAGAGAATCTCTTGGTGTAGAGCCCTTCGTGGTAGAAGAAGAGCATCCAGACCAGAACGATCCACGCGCTGCCTCTCAGGTTTTCGATATCCATCTCGTGCCATGGATTAGGTGAGAGGGCGGGAAGGAAGACTTTTCTGATGAGGAACGCAATACCGAGAGCTGAAAGGATCGCAAGGAAATCAATGGCAAGGAGAAGCGCGATCTCGAAATGCTTCTTTCTCCTGTTCATCCGGGCCTCCCCGTGCGAACCTCTTCCAGAAAGGCCTGGAGGCCGGCTTCCCATCTTCTCAATGCGATTCCCCTGCTGCTCGCGAGAGGAGACCAGAGGGGCCTGCGTGCCTTTGTCGCGTACTCTGTGTGGGCTACGGCTACGACTTCGGCCGCGATGCCCGAGAGTTCGAGGATCTTGCAGGCGAAGACATGCCAGGAACAGGCCCCTGAATTCGCCACATGGTAGGTGCCGTAAGGATAACCGCCGAGTGCTAACTTCCAGATTTGAGATGCCACATCAAAGGAATAGCTGGGGGACATGACTATGTCGTCAATGACCCTGAGTTGCTGCCCCTTCCGTGCCCTGTCGATGATAGCAAGCGGGAAATTGCCACCCTTGCCCCGGGCTCCCGACGAGCCGTAAAGGCTGCATGTCCTCACTATGTAATGCATCTCGTGGTAGTTCCTCACGAACAACTCCCCCGCGTATTTTGAAACTCCGTACGCGTTAATGGGGTTCGGCCAATCGTCCTCCGTGTAAGGCTTGCCTGCTTGCCGTCCGTCAAAGACATAATCCGTGCTGATATGCACAAGAGGTATGCCTGCCTCACGACATGCCTCGACGAGGTTCTTCACGCCCGTGGCATTGATGTCGAACGCCTCTCGGCTCTCATCCTCCGCGTCGTCGACACGCACGTAGGCGGCGGCATTCACAAGGGCATCGGGCCGCGACCCGGCGACAAATGCCCTCACGTCCTCCTTCCGCCTGATATCCAGGTCCTCCCTGCCGAGTTCGGCAGTCTCGACGCCGGCGGGTTTCGTTTTCAGCAGGTCGTTTCCGAGCTGACCCTTTGCGCCGGTGATAGCAACCTTCATCGCTTCATCGACTCGTAACGCGCCCTGAGGAGTGCCACGAACCCCTCGGCTTCTTTCTTCTTCCGCATCAGCCAGCCGGTGTGTGCCACGTACCAGGTGACGGTGTTTGCCAGGCCGCGTTCGAAGTCAAATCCGGGTTGCCACCCGGTCTGTACCATGATCTTACCAGCATCGACTGCGTACCTGAAGTCGTGACCCGGTCTGTCAGGCACAAACTCGATGAGCGACTTATCCTTCCCGAGTAGGGAGAGGACCTTTCTGACCACCTCAAGATTCGGCCTTTCCTCACTGCTCCCGATGTTGTAAATCTCGCCAGGTTCACCCTTATCCAGCAACGCAAGAACACCCCGCGCACAGTCTTCGACGAAGAGCCAGGAGCGCACGTTGTCTCCTCTCCCGTAGACGGGAATCTTCTCTCCCAGGAGGGCCTTTGCGATTGTGAGGGGCAGAAGCTTCTCCGGGTACTGCCAGGGTCCGTAGTTGTTGGAGGGCCTCACTATGATGACGGGGAGCCCGTAGGTGCGCGAGAAGGCCCTCACGAGCATGTCTGCTCCCGCCTTCGTGGCGGAATAAGGGGAGTTCGGAAGAAGCGGGTCTTCCTCCCTGAAGGGCCCTGCCGACGTGCTCACAAGTTCTCCGTACACCTCATCGGTAGACAGGTGTACGAATCGACTCACCCCGTGCTCGAGCGAGAGATGAAGGAGGTTTGCAGTGCCGCTCACGTTGGAGAGGATGAAGTCCTTCGGGCTGATGATGCTCCTGTCGACATGGGTCTCCGCCGCAAAATGCACGACCGCGGAAGGCGGATCACTTTTGAAGACCTGTGCGAGTGAGTCCTCGTCAGCGATGTCCGCTTTATGGAA
>JBLMXV010000005.1:0-25554 GCA_050257935.1 Chloroflexota bacterium | reverse complement strand
TAGCCGCCCTCAACCCACCAGGTGAGGTTCCTGTCGATCTTCCAGGTGGCCTTGGCGTCGACTTCAAAGCCGATGTTATGGCTGTTCGACGAGTGGGCAAAGCCATAGTTGTTAACAGTTACGCCGCCCACTGTAGCGCTGTCGATCTTCTTCACAGACTGCAAATAGTACGCATTGGCAAGGATGTTGAACTCCTTGCTGATGTCATAGCTGCCGCCGAGCTTGAGGTACCAGGTGTTCTGCAGTCCGCCCTGCGGGTTGTTCGCGGCGTTGACAGTCAGGTAGTCGTACACGAACGTGTAGTGCTGGACGTTGCTCTGGCTGGTGACGAAGGTCTTAACATCGTCGTCAGTCAGCTTCTGGCCGCTTCCGTACGCGCCTTCAAAGACGAGCTTCACATCGCCGAGTTTGAAGTCCACGCCGAGCACTCCGGCCCATCCCTCAAAGTTGGGGCTATCGCCACCATCATTCTGCAGCTCGCCGAACTGGACAGCAAAGTCACCTCTCAGGACGAGAATACCGAAGTCATAGTTGCCGTTCACGCCGACATTCCAGAAATGCGCGGCGAGGTCGGAAGGCGCAAGGCCCTGAGGGAACTGCTGGTCGTTCAGGTAGCTGACGTCCGCGCCGATCGCGCCGTTCTTGTCGAACGCGTAATTGAAGAGCAGGGCATAGACGTCCGCATCGTCGCTCAAGTTGACGTTGCTTTCCCTGGCCTTGACAGCCGCGAGAGTAATTTCCATGCCCTTCATCGGGGACCCACCCAGCAGGATCGCGTCATCACCGTACTTGCTGTGGTCGAGGAACAGGCCCTTGCCCACGGTGATCGGCATGTGACCGACTTTCGCGTAAGCAGGGATGCCCAGAAGGCCCGAACCGCTGTGCTGGATCCATGCCTCAAGAATCGTCACGTCGCCGATCTTGCTGTTGCCGTTCCTGTACGTACCCTTCGCGTCGGAGGTGGATATCGTCTGGCCGTTCGGCCCTATGGCAGTGCCGGCGCCCCAGATGTCGATATCGTTGTTGTCAGTGGTGCCGCTCTCGAGGTGGATCTTGCCGATGGTGTTCGGAGACACCTTCGCCTCGACCGAGAGCCTTACCCTCGTGTCGTAATACGCGGCGTGGTCAGACTTGTCGCTGTTGAAATCTGACGTGTTGTTCCTGATCGCACCGCGGAACCTGATGTCTCCGCCAATGTTGACCTGTGTCGTGCCTTTCGCCACGACCGCCTGGGTCTCCGACGGAATCTCGGCGTGGATGGCGAAGGCACTGGCCGCAAAGCTTAAGACGAACAATACCCCCATGACTACTACAAGATACTTTTTCACTTCCTAACCTCCTATATGGTTAGTTCAGCGTTTATCCGCCAATGGCGGACTTGATGCCTCTCTTGTGTACTGCAAAGACCGCAGTTCTGTCGATTGCGTATCACCCCCTCCTTCTCGGTATCCTATCAAAGGTCCTCAGGACCTGATTGCGCTCAGACGGGGTCGCGGCAAATACCACGACTCGGGAAATCTGTCAAGAGAAAGGCGTATTCAGAGACTCGAACTCTACGGTGGACTAAGCAACCGACATGCCAGAATGCAACGTATTGGAATATTTTCATTTTATATGTAGGGGGGGGTCCCCCTTGTGGCTGTAGCGCAACAAGGTGTGAATTCCAAGGACAGTGACCAGGGTATTTGGAAGATGAGCGGAGCGGGGTTCCTGAGGCGTTAACCCGCCCCCCAGTGGGACCTCACAGGGACAGGTGCAGGCAGTCGTGATCCAACATATTGAGTTAATTAGTTTATTTCTATAAAGTCTGTGAGCTCCGGTTCTCTGTCATCCCGGCTCTTGTTCTCGCATAGCCCAGGATCGGTCCGGAATCTTTAACTTACACGCGACCGACAGAATAGTACCTGAAACCGAGGCTCCTCACCTTTTCTGGGTCGTATATATTCCTGAAATCAAAGAAATATGGCTCACGCAGGGAGGCACGGATCCTCACGAGATCGAGGTTCCTGAACTGGTTCCACTCGGTGACCACCGAGACGGCATGAGCGCCTTCGCAGGCTTCGTACGCGTTGCCGCAGAAGGTCACTGAAGGGAACAGTGACCGAGCACTCTCCATCGCCACCGGGTCGTACGCGCGGACCTGAGCGCCTGCGTCGAGCAACGCCCTGATGATCCGGAGGGCTGGCGCCTCCCGTATGTCGTCGGTGTTCGGCTTGAAGGACAGCCCGAGCACGGCGATCGTCCTTCCGTCCAGGGTGCCGCCGAAAGCCTCGATGATCCTGCGCCCCATGAGGTCCACCTGGTCCTCGTTCGCCTTGACGGCTGCGCGCACGATGCCGAGGTCCACGCCGCAATCCTCCGCCATCTTCAGGAGGGCCCTCGTGTCTTTCGGGAAGCAGGACCCTCCGAAACCGGCCCCGGCATGGAGAAACTTCTGCCCTATCCGGCCGTCGAGTCCCATCGCCTTCGCAACGATGTTGACGTCAGCGCCTATCTTTTCGCAGAGGCGCGAAATCTCATTGATGTACGAGATCTTCGTGGCGAGGAAGGAGTTGGATGCGTACTTTATGAGCTCGGCGGTCTCCAGTCCGGTGATGACGAACGGGGTCTCTATGAGGTAAAGGGGCCTGTACAGGTCCTTCAGTATCGCCACTGCCTGCTGACTCCTCGCCCCGATCACCACCCTGTTGGGACGCATGAAGTCTTCGATGGCCGCCCCCTCCCGCAAGAACTCGGGATTGGAGACGATGTCGAAATCCACGGTCTCGTCCAGGTTCTCCGAGATGATTTTCCGTATCCGCTCGCCAGTCCCGACGGGGACGGTGCTCTTTGTAACGATTACCTTGTAGCCGTGCATATGGCCTGCGACCTCCCTGGCCACCTCATCGACATACGCAAGGTCGGCCGACCCGTCGCCCCTCGGGGGGGTTCCGACTGCGATGAAGATTACCAGGGCCTCTTCAATGGCATCACTGACCTGATCGGTGAACTTCAACCTGCCCTGCTTCACGTTCCTCTTGACGAGTTCTTCGAGACCGGGCTCATAAAAGGGGATGACCCCCTGCTGCAGTGAGGTGACCTTCTGCCTATCCTTATCCACGCAGGTGACGAAGACGCCGAACTCCGAGAAACAGGCGCCAGTCACGAGTCCGACATACCCTGTTCCGACTACCGCGATGTGCACAAGCGGAACCTCCTTATAGGATAAATCGAGTGAGACAGAAGGGAAAAGACAATGCCGAAGGCGGGAGTCGAACCCGCACGGCCTTTCGACCACTAGACCCTGAACCTAGCGCGTCTGCCAATTCCGCCACTTCGGCTGTGACACCGTCAGGTGCGAGTTTCCAAGGTCCCAGAAGATCTGAGGCCGCGACCCGCTTCCGCCGGAGCCGTGGATATTGTAGCACAACTGCCGCCGGGGTGGTGAATCATCGTCGCCTGAACAGGCTTCTCTGCGCGCGCTGTTGTGATACAATACCTTTACTTTCAGGCCAGGTCTGTTCCTGTTGTACAAGAACAGCCTCAGAATAGTATTTACAGGGTTTCATCCTTAATATGCGTCATGCCCGAAGTTTTCAGTCGGGCATCCAGAGGCTTATATTTGCTGGATTCCCGCTTAAGACTGCGGGAATGACGCCGCAGGAATGTTCACACTACTATGAGACCCTTGACTTCGACGGAAGGAGGTCGGCAGCACTGATATGAACGAATTCGTCACCCCACCCAACTTTATCCGTACCATCATCGCCGGTGATGTAAAGGCGGGAAAGCACGGAGGCAGGGTCATGACGCGCTTTCCGCCCGAACCTAACGGCTATCTTCACATAGGCCATGCGAAATCAATCTGTCTCAATTTCGGTCTCGCAGGGGAGTTCGGCGGTGCATGCAATCTCCGCTTCGACGACACGAACCCAGCGAAGGAAGAGGTGGAATACGTCGAGTCGATCAAGCAGGATGTGCGGTGGCTGGGCTTTGACTGGGATGACCGCCTTTACTATGCCTCGGATTATTTCGGGAAGCTCTTCGAGTATGCAGTGCGGCTTATCGAGGCAGGCAAGGCTTACGTCTGTGACCTGAGCGCCGACCAAATCAGGGAATACCGAGGGACTCTCACCGAACCGGGACGTAACAGCCCCTACCGTGACCGTTCAGTTGGAGAGAACCTGGACCTCTTTGAACGAATGAAGGCGGGCGAGTTTCCGGACGGCGCTCGCACGCTCCGGGCAAAGATCGACATGGCTTCCGGCAACATCAACATGCGCGACCCCGTTTTGTACCGTATCCTCCACGCCGCGCATCACAGAACGGGAGACACGTGGTGCATCTATCCCACGTATGACTGGGCCCACGGGCAGTCGGATTCCATCGAGGGTATCACGCATTCCATCTGCACGCTTGAGTTTGAGGATCACCGACCGCTCTACGATTGGTGCCTCGATCAGCTGGGCATACATCATCCGCAACAGATAGAGTTCGCCCGCCTCAATCTCAGCCACGCGGTCCTGAGCAAGAGAAAACTTATCAGGCTCGTGAACGAAGGGCACGTCACAGGATGGGACGACCCCCGGATGCCGACCCTGGCGGGAATCAGGAGAAGGGGCTACACGCCGGAGTCTATACGGAACTTCTGCGAGCGCATCGGCGTTGCGAGGCGGGACAGCATGGTCGACATGGCTTTGCTCGAGTATTGCGTGAGGGAAGACCTCAACAGGCGTGCTCCCCGCGTGATGGCCGTCCTGCGACCCCTGAAGGTCGTAATCGACAACTACCCGGAAGACAGGGAGGAATATCTCGAGGCGACCAACAACCCAGAGGACCCCGGAATGGGTTCGCGGGAAGTCCCCTTCTCACGGGCACTCTACATCGAGAGGGACGACTTCATGGAGAACCCGCCAAAGCAGTTCTACCGCCTGGCACCCGGCCGGGAGGTGCGGCTCCGGTATGCATACTTCGTGAAGTGCACCGGCGTGGTGAAAGACCCGCGAACCGGAGAGGTAACCGAACTCCGCTGCACTTACGACCCGGCGACAAGGGGCGGCGACGCGCCGGACGGCCGCAAGGTGAAGTCAACCCTGCACTGGGTCTCTGCATCCCATGCAGTCGAGTCGGAGGTGCGACTCTACGACACGCTCTTCACCAGGGCAAACCCCAACGAGGCGGAAGAGGGAAAGGACTTCACCGATTACCTGAACCCCGAATCCCTGGAGATCTTGAGGGGCTGCTACGTCGAACCGGGGCTGAAAGAAGCAGTGCCCGGCAGCAGGCATCAGTTCGAACGCCTCGGCTACTTCTGCGCTGACGCCGTCGACTTCAGGCCCGAGCGGCCGGTCTTCAATCGTATCGTCACCCTCAAAGACGAATGGGCCAGGATCCAGAAGTCGCTCGGGAAATGACGCGGCACGGAAGGTTGAGCCTTCTCCCCCCGTTGACACTGAATGACTATGACCCTATCGTTGCAGGGCAGCACATTAATCTGGCAGGGCAGAGATGCCGGAAAGACTTTATGAGCGATACCTTGTTCATCTCCAGACCACCGTATAAGGGAAATTTTCAAACCGCACTTTAGTGGATCGATAAGACCGGACTCTGAATCATAATTTCATCGCGTTCATAAAGCCTTTGAGACGCTCTGCCCTGTGCCAAAATACAACTGTAAGGTTAAGACTGGCGATTGTCTTGAGTCGCGGCAGACTGCGGTAAAGGGATGGCCTCTTCTACAAGCATCACGGGGATGCCATCCCTGATGGGATAAAGGACCCGGCACCGTTCACAGACAAGGGCATCCTTCGCGCCGGTGAGGTGGATTTCCCCCTTGCACCTGGGGCATGCAAGGATGTCGAGCAGATCTCCGCTCAGTTCCAACTTATCCTCCTTCGAGCGCCCTGGCGAGGCGCTTCAGGACCTTATCCTTCCCCACGATCTCCATGACCTCGAAAATGCCGGGGCTCGCCGTCCCTCCAGTGAGTACCACCCTCATCGGCTGCGCCACTGCGCCCAGCTTGATGTTGCGGCTCTGCGCGTAGGCGCTGAGGACCTTCTCGGTCTCCGCGGCGCCAAAAGGCTCGAGGGGCACCAGCTGTTCCTTCAATTCCGACAGGTGGGCGAGACTCTCGGCAGTGAGAAACTTCGTGCGCGCCTTAGGGTCGATTTCCACATGATCAAGAATATAATATCGCAGCGTCTGAGCAAGCTCGACCAGGGTACGGCACCTCTCCCGGAGTGACAGGACCGCCTTGGCGAGCCACTGCATGTCGAGACCTTCCGCCCCGGGAACGGTCTCTTCCCGCACCAGCAACGGCAGCACCAGTCGGGCGAGCGTTTCGGGCGGCGTGCCGGCCATGTAGTGGCCATTGAGCCACAGGAGCTTCTCTGGATTGAACACCGCCGCTGACTTGCCCACGTGTTCGAGGGCGAAATGAGAGATGAGTTCGTCCCTCGAGAATACCTCCTGGTCACCATGCGCCCACCCGAGCCTGACCAGGTAGTTCACGAGCGCATCCGGCAAGTATCCCATGTCACGGTACGCCATCACCGAGGTGGCGCCGTGGCGCTTGCTGAGGCGTGTCTTGTCCGCACCTAGTATCATCGGGAGATGGCCGAACCTGGGAGCTTCCCATCCGAAGGCCCTGTAAATGTGGATCTGCTTCGGCGTGTTGTTGAGGTGGTCGTCCCCCCTGATCACGTGGGTGATCTTCATGTCGATGTCATCGACAACCACGACGAAGTTGTACGTGGGGGTGCCGTCGGACCTCATGATGACCATATCATCGAGCACGCTGTTGTCGAACTCTACCTTCTCCTTGATCAGGTCGTCGACCGCCGTCCGTCCCTCCTGGGGCATCTTGAACCGCACCGCAGCCGGCCTGTCCGGCGCAGGCCCGGCGAGCGACCTGCATCTCCCGTCGTACTTGGGGGTTCTGCCCTGCGACAGCGCCTCCTGCCGTTTCTTTTCGATTTCCTCGGGAGTGCAGTAGCAGTAATATGCCTTGCCCTCCGAAAGGAGCTTCTCCACGTACGTCCGGTACACGTCGAAACGTTCGGTCTGGCGGAAAGGCCCTTCATCCCAGTCGAGACCGAGCCATTCCATCCCCTCGATAATTGCGCTGATGTACTCTTCGGTGGAGCGGCTCCTGTCCGTGTCTTCTATCCTGAGGATAAATGTTCCTCGGTGGTGCCGCGCGAAAAGCCAGTTGAACAGCGCGGTGCGGGCCCCTCCAATATGCAGATGCCCCGTGGGGCTCGGCGCGAATCTCACTCTCACTGAACCTTCCAATGAAGCCTCCTTCACTCCTGCCGTGTTGATCATACCTCATGTAAAGAAGAGGCATCAAGAAAGCAAGCTTTTTTTGACTTGCGTCATGGCGCCTGAGTGGCCTGAACGGTAGAATGATAGTGCATGCAACGGAGACCCGCGTTCCTACCCTGGGTCCCGTGCAGAGAAAAAGCCGCAGAGGAGGCTGTATGGCCACGGTACTGGATCTGAAGAAACTCATCGCTTTTCATTCCGAGAGGATATCGCGCGAGATGATCGCTGAAACACCTGAGATGAGGGTTGCGCTCATGTGTCTCGAGCCAGGCCAGGAACTCCCGCCTCATAAGGCGCCCCTCCGTCTGATGATGTACTGCGTCGAAGGCAGAGGAGTCTTCACAGTGGGAGACGAGGAGATAGAGGCTGACGGCAAGACCGCTATCCTCTGCGATCCAATGGTGCCCCATGGCTTCAGGGCATCGAAGGGCGAAAGGCTCGTAGTCATGGCGGTTGTGACACCTGCGGAGTGACGGCACGGCGCATTGCCGCCCCTCTTTCCCGTCTGCTATACTGGCGCGATGAAGGACCTCGTGGCCGCCCTCCGGCAGTTCGTCCGTGAGAGGGAGTGGGATCGGTTCCACTCCCCCAAGAACCTTTCCATGGCCCTCAGCGTCGAGGTTGCCGAGGTGGTCGAGCTGTTCCAGTGGCTCACCGAAGAGCAGAGCAGGCATCTCGACGAGCGGCAGCGGGCGCGCCTCGAAGAGGAGATCGGCGATGTGATGATCTACCTCACCACCCTCGCTGACGCGTTCGGCATCGATCCTCTCGCGGCTGCTGCGAAAAAAGTCGAACTCAACAGGGGAAAATACCCCGCTGATCTGGTGCGGGCGAAGGCACTCAAGTACACCGAATACGAGGGCTAAGGCACCCACGGCCCCCTCAGCTCGCGCATCGACCCCGGCGCTGAATAAAGAACTATGCATGGGGCACGGCGGAGACGCCGGAAACCTTCCCGTTGCGATACCTTATTCATCGCAAGACCACTCTTGAGGGCACTGGTGCACCACACTGCCAGTGAACTCGACGAGCAGTCACTTTGAATTGAATCTCATCGCATTCAGGAAGGATTGGAGGCGCTCCACCACGCTCCGAAATGCAACTGGAGGGTCAGGATGTCCCAGAGAGGTCGTGAGTGGGTAGCTTGGGGGGCTTGCATCTGATCTCTTCCGCCATCCCCATCCTGCCTGTGAATCGTGGGTCATCGGATGATCATATTTACAGACGGGCAAGGGCTGTGCTAACCTAATACACTTTAAGGAAAGTTTCATGCCTGCGAAGAGGCTGTCACGCAGTCGTGCAGGAATCAACGTGCGTGCTGAAAGGTGGTGATGTCATGGCGCTTCAGACTGACAAGAAGAAGGAGATCATCGGGTCCTACAAGACCCACGAGACGGATACTGGTTCTCCAGAAGTACAGATCGCCCTCCTGACAGAGCGGATCACGAGTCTTACCGAGCACTTCAAGACCCATAAGAAAGACCACCATTCACGGCGGGGTCTCCTCAAACTCGTCGCCCAGAGGAGAAAGCTGCTGACCTATCTGAAGACCTCGGACAAAAGCCGTTATGACAGCCTCATAGGACGCCTCGGCATCAGGAAGTAATACCACAGCTACCCATGCGGTACGCGACGAATCTCACCGGAGGAGACGAGAAGGCACTCTTATGACAAATGTTCAGCTCGACGTGCGGGGAAAAGCGCTCATCATCGAAACGGGCTACCTTGCGAGACAGTCGGACGGCGCCGTCGTCGTAAAATACGGAGACACCGTGGTCCTCGCAACCGCGGTGGCAAGCAAGCAGGTGAAAGAGGGCCTCGATTTCTTCCCTCTCACCATGGATTACCAGGAGAAGACGTACGCTGCGGGGAAGATACCCGGCGGCTACTTCAAGAGAGAGGGCAAGCCGACAGAGAAAGAGGTGCTCACCTCGCGCCTCATAGACCGCCCGATAAGACCACTCTTTCCCAAAGGGTTCTACTCCGAGACCCAGGGCATTGTTTCAGTGCTTTCTTACGGCACCGAGAATGTCTCCGACATCCTCGGCATTATCGGCATGTCTGCAGCCATCCACATTTCTGACATTCCTTTCAGCGGCCCGGTCGGCGCCGCGAGAGTCGCCAGGATCGGCGATTCCTTTGTGATCAACCCCGACCTCTCCGAATACGAGAACCTCAGCCTCAACCTCGTCGTCGCGGGGACCGATGAGGCGGTCATCATGGTCGAGGGCGGCGGTTCAGAGGTAAGTGAGTCGGTCCTTCTCGAGGCGATTGAGGTCGCTCACAGGGAGATCAAGCGGGTCATCGCGATCCAGAACGAACTGCGGGCCCTCGTCGGCAGGGAGAAAAGAACCCTGGAACCCGTCGTGGAAAATCCCGAACTGAAGGAAGAGATAAGGCAGTTCGTCTCCGGAAAGATGCGGGAAGCGCTGACAATACCGGACAAGTTGCGCAGGCAGGCAGCCCTCGACGTCGTGCTGAAAGAAGCGATCGGCAATTTCAACACCTCGGAGCATGCCGAAAGGTTTTTCGGCACGCCCGGGAAAGACCTTACGAGGGCCGTAGCGCACCTCTTCGAGTCCTATGAAAAGGAAATCGTGAGGAAGAAAATCCTCGAGGAGGGGACCCGGGCCGACGGTAGGAAGCCCGAGGAAGTCAGGCAGATCAGGTGCCAGGCCGGGGTCCTGCCCCGCACGCACGGATCAGCGCTCTTCATACGAGGAGAGACCCAGGCCCTCGCCATAACCACGCTCGGCACTGCCGAGGACGAGCAGAAGATCGAAACCCTCGAAGGCGAGACATACAAGCGGTTCATGCTCCACTACAACTTCCCTCCTTTCAGCGTCGGTGAGGTCAAGCCGCTCAGGTCTCCGGGGAGACGGGAGATCGGTCACGGGGCGCTGGCAGAGCGGGCGCTGTCGTATGTCATACCGTCCAGGGAAGAATTCCCCTATACGATCAGGATCGTATCGGACATCCTCGAATCGAACGGGTCCTCTTCGATGGCGACAGTCTGCGGGGCGACGCTCTCGCTGATGGACGCGGCGGTCCCCGTGAAAGCCCCTGTCGCAGGCATAGCAATGGGCATGATCAAAGAGGGAGAGACCGTCGTCGTGCTGACGGACATCCTCGGACTCGAGGACCATCTCGGAGACATGGACTTCAAGGTTGCCGGGACGGATGCGGGCATCACCGCGTTCCAGATGGACGTGAAGATCGGAGGGGTCTCGAGCGCGATCCTCGAACGGGCGCTCGAACAGGCCCGGGTAGGCAGGCTGTTCATCCTCGAAAAGATGAAAGAGGAACTGCCCTTACCGAGAGAAACCATGTCCCCGTATGCACCGAGGATCTACACCCTGCGCATCAAGCAGGAAAAGATACGTGACGTCATCGGCACAGGCGGTAAGGTCATCAGGGGCATCATCGAGCAGACAGGCGTGAAGATCGACATCAGCGACGACGGGAGCGTGAACGTCGCGTCTCCCGATGAGGAGTCCGCCAGGAAGGCGATAGAAATCATCAACGGCATCGTTGCAGAGGCGGAGGTCGGCAAGATCTACACGGGGAAGGTGAAAAGGATAGCCGATTTCGGCGCCTTCGTTGAGATAATCCCCGGCGTTGACGGCCTTCTGCATATTTCCCAGATTGCTGAGAGGCGGATTGCGAAAGTCACAGACGAGATCAATCTCGGCGATGAAATCCTCGTGAAGGTGATCGAGATAGACAACCAGGGGAGGATCCGGCTCAGCAGGAAAGATGTCCTTGCACAGGAAAAGAAAAGACAGCCAAGGCAAGAATAACACCAGGCATCGGACCCTCTTTTCTGCTCGTCTCAGCAGACCGGCGTCCTGCTGAGCGGTATGTTCACCAAACGCCACCTCGACAACGGCATCCCCGTGGTCATGGAGCAGCTCAGAAACTTCCGCTCCGTCCTCGTCGGGGTCTGGGTCAAGGTCGGCTCTCGTCACGAGGCTCCTGAAAAAAGCGGCGTCTCACATTTCCTAGAGCACATGTTCTTCAAGGGAACGAAGAAGCGGACCGCAGCCGACCTTGCTATTGCAATAGACTCACTCGGCGGCGATCTCAACGCCTTCACCTCCCGGGAAACCACCGCCTTTTACGTGAAAGTCCTTGACGAGTACGTCGAGAAGGGGGTTGACCTCCTTGCAGACATCTTCCTCCACTCCACATTCCTTGAAGAGGAAATCGAAAAGGAAAAGAGCGTCATAAAGGAAGAGATCAAGCTCGTTGAAGATACGCCGGATGATTATATCCACGACCTTTTCAGCAGGACCGTCTGGGGCGATGAGGGACTCGGCCAGCCCGTGCTCGGCCGCAGGGAGACGATCCGCGCATTCACGAGAGAGGATCTGCTCGGTCACGTGCGGAAGTACTACGGCCTCTCCGACACGGTCGTGGCATGTGCAGGCAACTTCGATACCGACCACGTACTGGACCTCCTCAACCATTATCTGGGAAGTCTCAGGCGCGGCTCCGAGCCCCGGACGATACCACAGCCGTTCTTCAAAGGCGCAACTGCCGTGTATCCTAAGGACCTCTCCGAATTGCACATGTGCCTGGGCGTCGAGGGCCCGCCCTTCGCCAGCAGAGACCGTTACGCCATAGCCCTTCTCAACTCGATACTCGGCGCGGGAGTGAGTTCGAGGCTCTTCCAAGAGATCAGGGAGAAGAAAGGCTACGCGTATTCGATCTACTCCTTTGTCTCCGCATATCACGACACCGGTTTCTGGGCTGTGTACGCCGGAACGGGGAAGCGCAAGGCGACTGCGGTGGTAGATCTCATCATCGGCGAAATGCGGGGACTCGCCGATACCATCTCCGACGACGAGGTGCGCCGGGCCAAAGAGCAGATCAAAGGCAATGTCATCCTGGGACTGGAATCGACAAGCAACAGGATGCAGAGCATCGCCCGCCAGGAGATTTATCACGGGAGGTACTTTTCGGAGAAGGAAATCCTCAGGGAAATCGAGGCAGTGACCCAGACACAGGTGAAAGACCTCTGCCGGCGGCTGATCAATAACGGCAAGATGAGCATGACCCTGCTCGGGCCGGCTCACGAGGAGGACTTCAAAGGAGCGGTGTGATGCTGCGGGAGCTGAGAATCAGGCATTTCACCATCATCGACGAACTCTCGATCACCCTGCAGGACGGCTTCACCACTCTCACCGGCGAAACGGGAGCCGGCAAGTCGATCATCGTTGATGCCATAGGCCTCATCCTCGGCGAGAAGACCTCACCCGAGCTCGTAAAGACAGGCGAACAGGAAGCCTCTATCGAAGCGTTCTTCGATGTGACGTCCCACCTCCTTCTCGATGAGCTCGCGATCCCGAGCGACGACGGCATCATCGTCCGGCGCGCCTTCTCCCGCTCGGGACGGGGAAGGGCTTACGTGAACGACACGCCGGTGAGCGCGCAGACTCTCTCCGCCGTCGGCAGGAGTCTCGTGACCATCCACGGCCAGCACGAACACCAGGGCCTTCTGAGAAAAGAGAATCATCTCCTCTACCTCGATACCCTGGGTGGCACACTCGACAATGCCCGATCGGTCCAGCGACTCCACCAGGAGACCGCTGATCTGAGGGGCAGGATCAGCGACATGAAGGAACGTTGCCGCGAAAGGAGCCAACGGATCTCCTTTATACAGTTCCAGCGGGACGAGATAGATACAGCTCAGCTCAAGGAGGGTGAAAAAGAGGCCCTAGAACAGGAGCGTGAGATACTCGCCAACCTCACCAAGCTGAAGGAGGCGGCAGAAGGCGCCTATAGCTCGCTCTACTCCGCAGAGGGGTCCTGCATTGACATGCTGTCCCGGATCATCCATCAGGCCAGAGACATCGCCCGGATCGACCAGGGTGCAGCTGACGTCCTCTCGCTCCTCGAGGCATCCGTTCCCCTTCTCGATGATGCAGCGGTGCTGTTAAGATCCTGCAAGGAGCGGTATGACCTGGATCCACGGAAACTGGATGCAATAGACGAGAGGCTCTCCCTTCTGAAGAGGCTCGAAAAGAAGTACGGTGAGGGAATCGAAGAGATACTGCGCTACAGAGCGAGTATCGAAGCCGAACTGGCTGAACTCGACGGCATGGATGAGGAAATCGGGTCCCTCTCCGCGGAACTCTCGGCCAAGGAGTCGTCCCTTCATGCGCTCAGCGAGGGTCTCTCCGGCGCGCGTTGCCGTGCGGCACGGGTAATCGAGGGGAAGGTCACCGAAGAACTCACCCGCCTGGGCTTCTCGAAGGCATCCTTCATGATCGACATGAAAAGAAGGGAAAGCGTGAACACCCACGGCTTCGACGACGTCGAGTTTCTCTTCTCCGCCAACCCCGGCGAACCGCCCAAACCGCTTACGAAGGTTGCCTCAGGAGGAGAGCTCTCACGGATCATGCTGGCCCTGAGATGCGTCGAACTTCAGGAGGGCATGATGACCGGGGAGGGTGAGAACGGCAGGCACGAAGGGAGGCAGCCTGTGAGTGCACTATCACCGGCGACGCTCATCTTCGACGAAGTCGACGCGGGCATAGGAGGGGTCACCGCACGCCATGTGGGCAACAGGCTGAAAGCGGTCTCGGCAGGACGCCAGGTTCTCTGCATCACTCACCTCTCGCAGATCGCCGTCCTGGCGGATCACCATCTCAGGGTGGTGAAGCATGTAAAGGCAGAGGGAGTGACGGTCACAGTCGACCCTCTCTCGGGCGATGAGAGGCTCAGGGAGGTTGCAAAAATGCTCAGCGGAAAGATCACGGAGGGCTCCCTGAGACACGCCCGCGAACTTCTCGGCATGAGTCTCCAGTCGCCATGAATCTCGCCCGCGGCAACGAGATGAAAGGCACCATCGTCATACAGAGGGAGTTATGCAAGGGCTGCGGGTATTGCGTTATGACCTGCCCGTTCGGGCTCATCTCGCTGGATACCGATATGAATAGGACCGGCTTCCTGCCCGCGAAGTTCGACGACCCCGGCAGGTGCACCGGCTGCGCGCTCTGCGCCGAGATGTGCCCTGAAATCGCCATCGAGGTCTGGCGCGAGGACTGAACCTCACGAGGAACCCCGTGCCAGCTTCCCCGAAACCTCATGTCGAAATTTACGCTGACGGCGCCTGCAGCGGCAATCCCGGCGTCGGAGGGTTCGCTGCGGTAATCATGCACGGTCAAAAGGAAAAGGTCCTGCAAGGCTGTGACTGCTGCACAACCAACAACAGGATGGAACTCCTTGCCGTCATCTCTGCCCTGGAGGCCCTCAGGGTGCCCTGCAGCGTGAGAGTGATGACCGACTCGAATTACGTGGTGAAAGGCATGACCGAGTGGATCCACAACTGGATCCGGCACGGCTGGAAGAACGCACAGAAGAAGGCGGTGCTCAACCAGGACCTCTGGAAGAGACTCCTGGAGGCTGCCGCGCCCCACGAGACGAACTGGGTCTGGATCAAGGGTCACAACGGGCATCCCGAAAACGAGCGGTGCGACCGTCTCGCGCGCCGGGCAATCGAGCAGTGCCGAGAACACGGTGGTGGCCGGGTGGACTGTGGCTGATCGGGCTGACCGCCCAAGCCATGTGAAGATGAGCAAGGTATCGCTCATAGAGTCTTTTCGGCATCTCTGCCCCGCCGATGAATATTCTGTTTTGCGTCGTGAAGGTAAAGTCCTCCGCAATTGCCCCCCCTTCGCTCGTTCTGCTATAGTTAACGATGTGTCTGCGCATAGTCGTCGCGATCCTGTCTTTCCTCTTGGTACCCGTTTCGTTCTTAAGTGAAGCCTCCACCTTCAGTTCAACAGTCAAGGAGCACACCCTCGCCAACGGCCTCAAGGTGCTTGTAATCGAGGACCACAAGGCCCCCCTCGCGACCTTTCAGGTGTGGTACAGGGTGGGGTCAAGAAACGAGCCGGTCGGCAAGACCGGCATGAGCCATCTCCTGGAGCACATGATGTTCAAGGGCACGCCGACGTATGGGTCTAAGGTGTTCTCTAACATCATCCAGAGGAACGGTGGCACTGACAATGCCTTCACAACAAAAGACTACACGATGTACTTCCAGACCCTCTCGGCAGATCGGATCGGGCTTTCGGTGGAACTGGAGGCGGACAGGATGGTCAACCTCCTTCTCAACCCTGCCGATGTGAAGTCAGAGCGGAGCGTCGTCATGGAAGAGCGCAGGACGCGGTATGATGACGACCCACAGAACGCCGTTTTCGAAGAGACCTTGGCTGCGGCTTTCAAGGCGCATCCCTACCATTGGCCCGTGATCGGATGGATGGCGGACATCGCCTCGATAGATCGGGAAGACCTCTATGACTACTACCACTCCTATTATGCGCCCAACAACGCGTTCATCGTCGTCTCGGGAGGCGTGAAGGAGGAGGCCATTCTTGCGGAGATACGTGACAAGTTTGAGAAGATTCCCCCGCACGGCACAGGCGTTCCACCGGTTACAAGCGTTGAACCGCCCCAGCCTGGCGAAAGAAGGGTGGAGGTGAAGAAGGAGGCCGAATTGCCCTTCGTCCTCATGGCTTATCATGTGCCCAGTTTCCCCCATCCCGACAGTCTCGCCCTCGAGGTGCTGTCGACGATTCTTTCCGACGGCAAGAGTTCCCGCCTGTACAGGAGTCTCGTGTACGAGCAGAGAATAGCTCTCAGCGCCTTCGCGGACTACTCGGGCCTCTCGAAAGACCCGTTCGTCTTTCTCCTCGGCGCCACTGTCGCTCCCGGAAAGGAGTCCGACGAGGTGGAACGCGCTCTCTCAGATCAGATCGAGGGGATCAAGACCGACGTTCCGGGCGAGCGCGAGTTGCAGAAAGCGAAGAACCAGATCGAGGCATCCTTCATCTTTGCCCAGGACTCGAACTACTCTAAGGCGCTCTACACAGGAATGTTCGAGATTATCGGCGGATGGAGGCTCATGGATGATTATCTAGACTCCATCAGGAAGGTCACGGCCGAAGAGGTGCAGGCTGTGGCAAAGAAGTATTTCTCCAATGACCTGAGAACCGTCGGTGTCCTCAGGCCCGTGAAGGCGAAGGAATGAAGCGGCGCGCTCGGACAGTCATCGTTCTCTGGACGGCCCTGCTGGTCCTCTGCACGGTTGCGGCTTCTGCCCAGGCCCTCGACAGCACGAAGCGCGTGCTGCCCAACGGACTAACCGTGCTTACTGTCGAGAGAACAAACCTGCCTGTGGTGATGGTGAGCCTCCTGATCCAGGCCTCCCAGCTGAACGAAGAGAGGAAGCAGGCAGGCGTCGCCTACCTGACCGGCAAGATGCTCACCGAGGGCACGCAGAAAAGGACTGCCAAAGCAATCAGTGAGGAGATAGAATTCATAGGAGCCTCACTCGACATCTCGACGACACCTGATTTCACCATCGTGAGCCTCTCTGTACTTAAGAAAGACGCGGAGAAGGGATTCGATATCCTTTCCGACGTACTCCTCCACCCCTCCTTCCCTGAAGATGAGCTCAAGAGAAAAAAAGATCTCATAAAAGGCTCCCTGCGGCAGAAGGAGGAGGAACCGTCTTACGTCGCAGAGAAGGCCTTCATCAGGGAGGTCTTCGGCACCCTCCCGTACGGTCTTCCCGTAGAGGGCACGACCCAAACAATAGACGCCCTCTCTCGGAGCGACGTCACGGGATTCTACAGAGCCTATTACCTGCCCAGCAGAGCTACGCTTTCAATCGTGGGAGACCTCACCAAGGCAGAAGTCGATTCGCTGATCGCACGGTACTTCGGCGAATGGAAGGCAGGCGAGCCTCCCGCAGCTGGAGTTGGCGCGGAAGACCAGGGGAAGACTACCGCTCTCAGGGGACCGAAGGTCGTCGAAATCCAGAAGGACATCACGCAGGCAAACATCATTGTGGGCCATGGGGGGATTTCGCGAGAAAACCCGGACTACTATGCCGTTTCTGTCATGAACTACATCTTCGGGGGAGGGGGCTTTGCGTCCAGACTGATGAAGACAGTGAGAGACGACATGGGGCTCGTGTATTCCATTTACAGCACCTTCGTCCCTTACAAAGAACCGGGGTACTTCCAGGTCGAAGCTCAGACGAAGAATGAATCCGCCGTGACCGTCATAGGGGAGATTCTCAGTCAGATGCACAGGATGAAGACCGAGATGGTCTCGGACGAGGAACTGAAAGACGCGAAGTCCTATCTCACCGGAAGCTTTCCACGCAGACTCGAGACGAGCAGGAAGATCGCCGATTTCCTCACGGCGGTAGAGTTTTACAGGCTTGGCGACGACTACGTCGAGAAGTATCCCGGGTATATCAATGCGGTGACCAGGGAGGATGTCCTGAGGGTGGCCAAGAAGTACCTCGACGACGCCCGCTACGTCCTCGTCGCGGTCGGCAACAGAGAGTTGATGAAGCTATCGGAGCTTAAGCTTCCTGAAGAGGTCCATTAGCTCGCTCACCGAGAGCTGCCCGGGCGCCGAAGGGCGACCCACGTATCCGTAACTTATCAGAGATCCGAAGAGAGGTCCCACAACCCTCGAGGGCAGCCCTGCATCCCCCATCGACATGGTGATCATACCCTTGTCTCTGTGACGAAAGGTGAAGAGCAGCAGCCTCAGCAGGTCATCCCTCCCCTTTGCTGTCACCGCGATCTTCACGATGTCTGCACCGCCTTCCTTCCCCCGCGAGACGATACTGTCCATGAATATCTCGTCGGGCGTCTCGTTGAAGTTGTGGTAGGAACCTATGAGGAGTTTCCCTTTCCGGGACAGGAGCCGGCCCACCTTCGCGAGGAGCCTGTTGGATTGGACTTCTACATCCACGGCATCGCACCAGGGGATGCAGGCGTCGTAAAGCTCAAGCCTGTCGTCGATTGTCCTCTGACCTCCTTCCCCCGCGTCCCGCACCGTCCCGATAACAGGCTTCCCCAGAAGGTCGCGGATCTTCTTGAAGACATCGGCGACGTGCCCCGTTTCCACCGAATCGAACATGTCGACCCTAAGCTCAACGACATCCAGAGAATCACGAACCTCCGCAGTGATGCCGGAAAGATCACTGTCCGTCAGGACGCCCGCCACGACGGGCTGTTCACCAAGTTGCAGCTGTGCGATCTTCAGATTCATTTGTGTGAACTATGCAGAATAGGCCCCACGCTCGGCCAGTCGCGCGTACGCCCTCGGGCCCTCAAGAGACGAAACAAAGGCGGGGCGGATGAGCCTGCCCTGTATGACTTCCTCTATGCGGTGGGCCGACCATCCGGCCACCCTTGCCATCGCAAAGACGGGAGTGAAGAGCTCCTGTGGTATTCCGAGCATGTCATAGAGGAATCCGGAGTAGAAGTCCACGTTGGGACAGACCGTCTTCCCTTTCTTCTCGCGGATGATCGGAGGGGCGAGTTCCGCCACCTTTTCGAAGAGCTGAAACTCGTCAAGCCGGTCCTCCTCCTCCGCAAAGAAACGAGCCTTCTTCTTGAGAATCTCCACCCGCGGGTCGGAGATCGTGTACACGGCATGCCCCATCCCGTAGATCTTACCGGAGCGGTCTCCCGAATGACCCTCCAGCAACGCAGTGAGATAGGCCACTATCTCAGCGTTGTCCTCCCAGTCGAGCAGGGTCTGCTTCATATGCGCCATCATGTTCATCACCGCCTCGTTCGCCCCGCCGTGAAGGTGTCCGGCAAGAGACGCAATGCCCGCGCAGATCGCCATGTAGGTGTCGGTGAGGCTCGATGATACCGTTCTCACCGTGAAGGTCGAGTTGTTGCCGCCGCCGTGCTCGGCGTGAAGCATGAGGGCGATGTCGAAGGCGTGGGCGATCTTGTCCGAGGGGGCGCGGCCGTGAAGCATCGTCAGAAAACTCTGGGCCGTCGTCATCCCCGCCTCGGGTTCCAGAAACGACGCCCGGTCCCCTTTCCAGGACCTGCACACCAGATAATTGTACGCCACGATCGTCGGAACCTTGGCGATGAGATCGACGCACTGTCTCGTCACCTCACGGATATCCGTTGTCCGCGGGTTGGCGTCGAACTTGTGGAGCGATGAAACGGCAGTGTGAAGGGCGCACATCTGATCGTCGTTCTCCGAATTGAAACGGAGGACCTTTTTCGCCGCCTCGGGGAGCGGACGCCGTTCCGACAGTTCACCGGTGAATTCCTCGAGGTCTCTCTTCGACGGGAGCTCCCCCGTGAGGAGCAGATACGCCACCTCTTCGAAGCCGTAACGCCATTCGGCGTCCACGTGTGCGACAAGGTTTTCCAGGTCATACCCGCAATAGAAAAGCTTGCCCGGGACTGGCCTGACCGTGCCCGCATCGTCCTTCTCGTACCCGAGCACCTGCCCCTTGCTCGTGATGCCGACTACGACCCCGGTGCCGTCCACGTTACGGAGCCCGAGCTTGATGTTTTTCCGCTTTACGAGATCCGGATCGATTCGGTCGTGGGTCTCTTCCAATCGCGCTATCTTGTCGAGCATGCTTTCCATGAGGCACTCCTCCGCGCTTTGATCAACAGGGTACACTTAGTTGCTGCGCAAACAACGTTTCATGGGGCAGGGCGGAGATGCCTGAAACCTTTCTGCGCGATACCTCATTCATCTCAAGACCCCCCTTGAGGGCACAGGTGCACCCCGCTGACAGTGAATTCGACGAGAAATCGCTCTGAATTAATCTCATCGCATTCAGAAAGGATCGGAGGCGCTCAGCCCTGCTCCGAAACAAACCTGTAGAGTATATTCGCACGAACAGGCTCCTGCCGACAAGTTCTCATCCGCGGCGGGTAGCCCAAAATAGCGAGAGTCAAGACAAATGTGATTCGCCGCGATTGCAAGGTGAGAGCCTTTCGGCGGTTGATACGGTAGGACAGTTAATGGTAAAATTGCAGGTCAACGGGCGGTTAGCTCAGCTGGGAGAGCGCCAGAATCGCACTCTGGAGGTCGAGGGTTCGATCCCCTTACCGTCCACTCTTCTTCTCAAGAAGTTAGATCCCCCTCGAAGTATCTCTTACGCTCCAATCCGTGCTATCGCGATCGTGCCATGCGGTCGAAGTTCACCTTGCGGTGAGCCCTGAAAGAATTCCCCAATCCGCCGGCTTAGCAAGACTTCCATTCCTTTCCTTCTGAAGGTATGTCTTCGGGTACAGTCCCTTGCCTGCTCACTATCTGCTCCCGACGATCAGAGAGGATGGCACTCTCTTTTCTCTATGCAGGGAGAGCATGAGGTCAACGAGCTTCAGTATCTCATAATGAAGTGCTCTGTTTGAAGGGTTATTACGGTAAATAGAACAGGTCAGCCAACAGGTCCGCACTTGGATTTGACACCAATATCCCCTTCCCGGCGGTCAGTTCATTGTCCTTTCCTGCTTGCCAGAACATGCTCAATACGCCGGTCCGGGATCAGCCACATCGCCGCGACCAAAACATATAGCACTTGCGAGATCCACGGCGAGACAAATGCCGTTCCGATCGCGATTGCATAGATGACCGGCGAGATCTTTCCCTTAATATCCCTTCCAACGGCAATGGCCAGAAGGGATTCCCGGCCGTGCTTTGCGATGATGGCTTGCTGGAGAATGAAGTAGGCAACAGCAGCCATGAACAGGACTACGCCGTAAAGGATGCTGGGATCGGGAGCGAAATGGTTCTCTCCCATCCATCCCGTCACAAAAGGAAAGAGCGACAGCCAGAAGAGCAGGTGAAGATTGGCCCATAGGATAGAGCCGCTCACGTGCTGGGTGACATGGAGCATGTGGTGATGATTGTTCCAGTAGATGCCGAGATAGATAAAGCTCAAAATGTAACTGAGAAAAACCGGCAACAGCGGTTTGAGCGAGGCGAAGTCGCTGCCGAGGGGCACTTTCATCTCCAAAACCATGATGGTGATGATGATGGCAAGGACCCCATCGCTGAAAGCTTCCATCCTATTCTTACCCATGTTTCCCCTCTTCCGTTGGGAAAGACCCTAAGGCTATTCCAGGCGGTTGCCGCCCGTATCGGATATTGAAATAGGGTCGCTATTAGAACAACCAGTGATCATTAGTATCTTTTCATCTGGGCAAATCTTATCATAGCCTGCCAGGCGTCTTCTCAGCCATTTCGTCACAGGCGGAACAATCCACGACTTGCAGATCGACCGGAGGCTCATAAGAATACTGGCATCCTTTTCGGTCTACAATCTCAAGGTCAATTGATCGATGAAACTTACGCCTCAAAAGAGGCACGACAGATCCTTCTCCATGCGCTCAGAGCAGAACATCGACGAGAAGCAGCTCGGCATCGCCATCACTGGAAATATGTATATCCATTGCTCCCGTGATTTGGGCCGCCCCGAGGACTTGGATGGTGTTGCCGTTCACCTTCACGGGCTCTCCTTCCAGTACGTATAAATAAGCACCCCGGCCCCCTTTTAAAGAATGCTCCACGCTCTGTCCGCTTTGAAGAAAGCAGGAACACACCCGGGCATCGGAATGAATGGGAAGCGTATCCTCATACTCGTTGGACACTAGGGGGAGGAGTCTGTTAGTCCGGTCTTCTTTCTCTACTTCCTTTTGTTCCACAGAGGGGGGCAGGTCTTTTTCAGAGGGAATGAACCACATCTGTATGAATCGCATGGGGATGTCTGACCTGTTGTTGATTTCCGAGTGCCACATGCCCCTGCCCACCGTGGTATGCTGTACCCATCCTTTCTTAAGGATGCTGCCTTTGCCTCGCTGGTCCGCGTGGCGGAATTCCCCTTCCGCACAGTAGGTGACGACCTCGATGTCATGATGAGGGTGAAGCGGCCAGACCGCACCGGGGGAAAGAGTATCATCATTGAAGACCCGCAGTGCCCCGAATTGCATGTGCTCGGGGTCGTAGTTGTCACCGAAGGAGAAATGCCAACGGCCGTGAAAGGTGCCGTCCACAATTTCGCCCTGGATCTGATAAATACTTTCCGGCTTGCGGATGATTATCCGGGGCTTCGACGCGGTTGCTCTATGAGCTGCCATGGTTCCCCTCCTTGCCTGACGCTGATGTGTCAGATGGCCTTCATACGTTTAGTTTACATTTCTCAGAGGAACTATCAAATCACCCTCACATGGATTCGAAATTCTCTCTTGTCTTGGTCAGAGGACAGGTCGCTTGAAAACGCATCAATATCTGATATCTTTTGAGGAGGGATGCCAATCTCGCCGTGTTCCGTCGCAAACTGGCGGCGGTTACGATGGCTGAAATGGCCAAGCAGACAAACGCTTTCACTTCCAGAAAGGAGAATCACATGCCTACGATCACGACAAAAGACGGAACCCAGATCTACTACAAGGACTGGGGCAGCGGACAGCCGGTTGTCTTCAGCCACGGATGGCCGTTAAGTGCCGACGCCTGGGAAGACCAGATGTTCTTTCTATCCTCCCGCGGATACCGCTGCATTGCTCACGACCGGCGTGGACACGGCCGGTCGAGCCAGCCTTGGTCCGGCAACGACATGGACACATACGCCGATGACCTGGCGGCGCTCGTCGAAGCACTCGACCTGACCAACGCGATCCATGTCGGTCACTCCACTGGAGGCGGCGAAGTCGCCCGTTACATCGGACGCCACGGTACGAAGCGTGCGGCCAAGGCGGTGTTGATCGGCGCGGTTCCACCGCTGATGCTGAAGACCGCCGCAAATCCTGGCGGGACGCCGATAGAGGCCTTCGACGGTATCCGTGCCAATGTCCTTGCCGATCGCTCACAGTTTTTCAAAGAGTTGACGATACCGTTTTACGGATACAACAGGCCGGGAGCGAAGACATCGGAAGGAGTGCGCGAGTCGTTCTGGCTTCAGGGGATGATGGCCGGCTTCCCTGCGGCGTATTTTTGCATCAAGGCGTTCTCGGAAACCGACCACACTGACGACCTCAAGAAGATCGACGTCCCGACGCTCATCCTCCATGGCGACGACGATCAGATCGTTCCAATCGGGGCCTCGGCCCTGCTGTCGGCAAAGCTTGTCAGGGATGCTACGCTGAAGGTCTACAAGGGTGCGCCACACGGCATGTGTACGACCCAAAAGGACGAGATAAACGAGGATCTGCTTGCGTTCTTCAAGGGGTAGCCGATCAGAAAATGCAGCGAGTCGAGAAGGGCATCACGCTCTCCTCGACTCGCCGCCGCACGCATCAAGAAAAAGGCGTGTTCGCAGATCTCGAAATGCACCTCGGCATTGCACAAGGCACGATGCATGGGGCAGAGCGGAGATGCCAGAGACCTTTCTGTTGCGATACCTTATTCATCGCAAAACCACCCTTGAGAGGATTGGTCTGCCACATTGGCAGTGAATTCGTGGACACGCCACTTCTGAATCTAATCTCATCACATTCAGAAAGGATTGGAGGCGCTCCGCCCTGCCCCTGACGAAACCGTAACGTGCATAGTTTAATAAGGCGTCCGCTTTGTATATAATCTAATCAAAATAGCAAGTGTAGGCGGCAGACATTTCCAGGAAGCGAAGGTATTGATTTTCAAGAAATAGCTCATGAGCTAATGAAACACAGTGCGCCTACCCACACCAATGAGCTGCTTGAGACAGAACGGTTGAGCCGACTGGCCTGGCTACCCGTTCCTGTTTTCCTGGTAGCGATTGGCGCTTTGTGGGCGGCAAATCTGCGGAGCTCTTACGGACCGTTTCATCTTATTACGGTCCTGGATTTTGCTTTCTTCACCCTGCCGTCCCTCGCCGTTGCGTTTCTGATAGGCCGGGGGTTTCTAGTCAAGCCTGGACCAGGGATGCTGGGACTCGGCTGCGGTGTCCTGATCTGGGGCGTCGGCAGCCCGGTGGCACCCCTCGTTGCACACGGCAATCCCAACACCTCAGCAACTGTTTACGCTCTTTGTGTCTGGTTGGCGGCATGTGCCCATCTTGCGGGCGTCAGCCGGTCGCGCGAGCCACAGCGGGGTGTGGCCACGGCGGGCATGTGGATCGTCGTGAGTTACACTATCGCCCTGGGCCTCGTGTTGCTGGTCGCACAGACAGTACTCACCGGCTGGATGCCGGTATTTGTCGTGGAGGGCGAGGGAGGCACCATTGTACTGCACTTCGTGCTCATCTCGGCCATCTCCACGCTTGTGCTCACTGCAGCTTTGCTTCGGCCGGCAAAAGGCCAGCCGTGGTCAGCGTTTGCATACTGGTATGCCCTTGCGTTGCTGCTGTTGGCGGCCGGGCTGTTCGGCGTGATGGTTCAGCCTGTCGCCGGTGGCCTGTTGGGCTTTACAGGCCGGTTGGCGCACTATCTTGGCGGCGCTTACTTGATTGTTGCAGCTTCCGCGTCGGTGCGCGGCGCAGGCCTGCCAGCCATGTCACTGGCGAAAAGGCAGGCCGAAATGCAGCAGCGGTATCTCGTAGCCATTGTGATTGTGATAGCCATGACCGCCGCGCGGTTGGCCTTCTTACAGTCCCTGGGGACAAGGGTTGCCTTCACCATGTGCTATCCTGCGGTCATTCTCTCTGCCCTTTACGGCGGATGGGGGCCGGGGATGCTGGCCACCGCATTCTCGGCGGTTCTGGTCAGCTATTTGTGGATCGAGCCGGTGAGTCATTTCTCGGTGAATCGTGGCGGCGACCTGTTGAGCGTGGTGACTTTCCTTATAAACGGTACGGCTATTTCGTGGATCACCGAGATGATGCGGCGTGCCCAGATACGCACTCACAAGGCGGAAGCGCAGATCCGAATCGGTGCTGAGCGCGAAAGGGCGGCTCAGGAGGTTCAGCAAAGCAAAGCCAAGTACCGTTTGTTGTTCGAGAATATGATCGATGGTATCGCGTATCACAAGATCGTCAAGGATAAGAATGGAAAGCCGGTCGACTACATTTTTCTCGAAGTGAATAACGCCTTTGAGACACTCACCGGGCTGAAGAGGCCGGACATTATCGGCAAGAGGGTGACCGAGGTTCTGCCTGGCATTGAGGACGATCCAGCAGACTGGATAGGCAAGTACGGAAATGTCGCACTGACCGGGGAAGAATTACGCTTTGAACAATACACTGTTTCTTTGGACAAGTGGTTTTCCATCTCGTCATTCAGCCCGATGAAAGATCATTTTGTGGCGATTTTCGAGGACATCACCGCTCGCAAGAAGGCCGAGGAGGCGATGCGGAAGAGCGAGGAGCGCTTCCGCATAATCGCATCCAGCACCCCAGACTACCTCATCGTCCAGGACCGCGATTTGCGTTACACCCTCGTCGTAAACCCCCAACTAGGCCTGACCGAACAAGACATCCTCGGGAAAACTGACGACGATATCCTGGCCAAAGACGACGCGGAGAAACTGAC
>JBLMXV010000004.1:0-3337 GCA_050257935.1 Chloroflexota bacterium | reverse complement strand
ACTTTTCCCTGTCGCGGCCGTCACCTGCAATGACGAGTCTCATCTCGGGATGAGCCTTCGACAACTCGCCAAAAGCATCAAGGAGAAGGTCGAGCCCCTTGCTGCGGACATCGATCCTCCCGAGGTACAGCATATAGTCAGACTCACCGCTCTCGATCCGGAGAAGTTCCTCGGAAATCCCGTTTGAGATGACACGGGTCATCTTCTCCCCCCCGAGTGTGTACCTCGCCATCGAAGCCTCGGAGACGAAGATGAAGTTGCGGTAAAGACGCGGTACCCATCGCTCATACAGGTAGAGCGGCACCGACAGAAACGGGTGGTACTTCCTGAAATATTCCATGCCGGTGTGCCCCTGGATCTGGAGGATGAGAGGCCTTGCCATATAAGTAAAGAGGAAGGTCGGAACCGCCGGGGAGAAGTCCTCGATGACGAGATCGAACCGGTGGCCCTGCTCCCTCACGTATCGGGAAGCCCCGCGTGCGTAAGCGAGGAGAGTCTTGGTGAAACTTCTGGACTCGATGCCCACGTAGAAGTGGTGCAGGCCCTCGATGATGCCGTCTTTCGCGCCGGGGTATTTCCTGCACACAAGGCAGACGTCATGGCGGTCCCTGAGCCGACTGTAAATCTCATATGCCCGTGTTCCCACTCCGCCGATGCCGAAGAAGTCTCCTCTGCTCTCGTAGAGGAGGTGGAGAATTCTCACCTCAGTTCCCTGCGAGCAATAGCGACGAGAGGGGATATCGGGCAAGACTCCTGATACACAGACTTGTCCTCATAGGTGTATTTCGGGGCAGGGCGGGGCGCCTCCAAGCCTTTCTGAATGGGAGGAGATTCAATTTCGAGTGACATCTCCTCGAATTCCCTGGCGGCGTGGTGCGCCAGTGCCCGCAAAGGTGGTCTTGCGATGAATAAGGTATCTCAGCAGAAAGGTTTCCGACATCTCCGCCCTGCCCCATGCATCTTTTTTTGTGCACGCCGGGTTTTATTATATCGCACTTTGGGGGCCTAACCCACATGACTCCCGAATCGCGCAAATGGTATACTTCAAGTCAACTATCTTCAAGGAGTGCGGAAATGCTGGAAGACACTCTTCCCCTCGGACTCACCTTTGATGACGTCCTCCTGCTGCCTTCGAAATCTGATGTCTTGCCTAAGGAAGTCGATTTGGCCACGCACCTCACCGCGCATATCACGCTGAACATCCCTATCATCAGCGCTGCGATGGATACAGTGACGGAGGCGAACCTCGCCATCGCGATTGCCCGCGAGGGAGGGCTCGGGATCATACACCGTGCGATGCCTGTCCACAAGCAAGCCCTGGAAGTGGATAAGGTGAAGAAGTCGGAGAGCGGGATGATCGTCGATCCCATCACCATAGCTCCGGAGGCACCTATTTCCGATGCCCTCGAACTCATGTCGCGGTACCGCATCTCGGGAGTGCCGGTCACGCAGAACGGCAGGATGGTCGGGATCCTGACAAACAGGGACCTCCGCTTCGAGACGAACGTGAAGAAGAGGGTCTCAGAGGTCATGACAAAGGACCGTCTCATCACCGCTCCGGTGGGCACTACACTGGACAAGGCGAAGAAGATCCTCCACGAGTATAAGATTGAGAAACTCCCCATCCTTGACGAAGAATCGGTGCTCAAGGGGCTCATCACCATAAAGGACATAGAGAAGAGGAAGAAGTACCCCCACGCCTGTAAGGACCGTCTCGGAAGGCTCAGGGTCGGCGCTGCCGTGGGAGTCGGCGAAGAGGCGCTCCAGAGGGCGGAACTTCTCGTGAAGGCAGGTGTCGATGTCATCGCCATAGACACGGCACATGGTCATTCCGAGGCCGTGATGCAGACTCTCACCGAGATCAAGAAGCGGTTCACCATAGATGTGATCGCCGGGAACGTCGCCACTGCAGAAGGGGCTGAAGACCTCATCAGGGCCGGTGCCGACGCGATCAAGGTGGGGATCGGCCCCGGCTCCATCTGCACGACCAGAATGGTCGCCGGCGCAGGGGTGCCGCAGCTCACCGCCATCAAGAGCTGTTACGAGGTCGCCTCGAAGGCCCGCGTCCCCCTCATCGCCGACGGGGGTATCAAATATTCCGGTGACATCACGAAGGCCCTGGCTGCGGGAGCGCACTGCGTCATGATCGGGAGCCTCTTTGCCGGCACGGACGAGTCGCCCGGCGAAATCATCCTCTATCAGGGCCGCAGCTACAAGTCCTACCGTGGCATGGGTTCCCTGGGGGCGATGAGCCAGGGTGCAAAGGACCGCTATGGTCAGGAGGGGGTCGAAAGGGAAAAGCTCGTGCCCGAAGGCGTCGAGGGGAGGGTACCGCACAAGGGACCCCTCTCACAGAGCATACACCAACTCGCCGGGGGGCTGAGGTCGGGCATGGGCTATTGCGGTTGCAGGAACCTGGGGGAACTGAGGGACAAGGCACGGTTCGTGAGGATCACGAACGCCGGCCTCAGGGAGAGCCACGTGCATGACGTTATCATCACCAAAGAGGCGCCCAATTACCGTATAGAGCAGTGAGGCGGGAGAGTCCGCTCCTCACCTGTTCGATGAAAGATGAAGCTCACTGAAAAGATTCTCGTCCTTGATTTCGGCTCTCAGTACACCCAGCTCATCGCAAGACGCGTGCGCGAGGGCAAGGTGTACTCGGAAATCTTCCCTTACAACACCCCGCTCGACAGGGTAAAGAGTTTCGCTCCGAAAGGCATTATCCTGTCCGGGGGCCCGTCGAGTGTGTATGATCCGGCCGCGCCGCTGCCTGCCGCGGACATCTTCGATCTCGGCATCCCGATCCTCGGCATCTGTTACGGCATGCAACTCATGGCTCATCTCCTCGGCGGCCAGGTGGCGAAGGCTGCAAAGAGAGAGTATGGTCGCGCCATGTTAAGGGTTGACGACGACTCGGACCTCTTATGGGGGATGTCACAGATGACGACGGTATGGATGAGCCACGGCGACCGGATCGAAAGGCTGCCCACGGATTTCATACCGATCGGACACACCGAAAACTCCCCTGTCGCTGCGATGGCGAACAGGAAGAAAAGGTTCTTCGCGCTCCAGTTTCACCCGGAAGTGGTGCATACGGACGAAGGGACGAGGATCCTGGAGAATTTCGTGCACTCTATCTGCGGATGCGAGCCTACGTGGGAGATGGCTTCCTTCATTGATTGGTCCACGGCTGAGATCGCACAGAGGGTCGCCGGGGGAAAAGTGATCTGTGCGCTGAGCGGGGGTGTCGATTCTTCCGTGGTGGCGTTGCTTTTACGCAGGGCCATTGGCGATAACCTCACCTGCATCTTTGTCGACAACGGGCTGTTGCGGA
>JBLMXV010000003.1:0-5093 GCA_050257935.1 Chloroflexota bacterium | reverse complement strand
TATCGCCTGTATATTCCCACTTCATCATGGGGGACTTTATGGCGAACTCCCCTTTGTACGTGTCCGTCCTCTTGAGTTCTTTCACCGTGCTCTTCTGAGTGAAGTCACCCTTCAGGTCCTTCACACCTTCATAGGCTTTCTGTATCCTGACAACGCCCTCTTCTGCGGACGCCGCGGCAGCCGGCTCCGGCGCCAGGCTCATAAATACTAGAAGGACAGATGAAGCGAGCACGGGCCGGTAGAAACGGTTCACGATCATGCGTGTTTCCTCCTTATGAAATCGCGCGGTTTTCCTGCTCCCTTCGGGGGACCCACGAGGCCGTCTTCCTCGAGCAGTTCCATCATGCGCGCCGCCCTGTTATACCCGATCTTGAACCTTCTCTGAATGGAAGAGATGGAGACCTCACCGATTGATTCGGCGAATTCGATTACTTTCTGATACATCTCGTCCCTCTCCCCGACGCCGTCCTCGGCGGCCTTCTCGTCCGTGACCGCAAGATGTTCGAAAGCGGTGAAATCAGGTGTGCCCTGTGTTCTCACGAACTCAGAAACTCCCCGCACCTCTGCCTCGCTCACGAAGGCACCGTGTATCCGTACTGTTCTCGTGCCTGGAATCATCAGCAGCATGTCCCCCATTCCGAGGAGTTGCTCTGCGCCCTGAGCGTCGAGAATTGTTCTCGAGTCGATCTTGGAGGTGACCTGGAAGGAGATTCTTGCGGGGAAATTTGCCTTGATCAGGCCGGTGATCACATCGACGGATGGCCTCTGAGTGGCGAGGATCAGGTGTATGCCGGATGCCCTCGCCATCTGGGCGAGGCGGGCGATCGCGTTTTCTACGTCCACGGGAGCCGTGAACATGAGATCCGCGAGTTCGTCGATGAAGACGAGGATATAGGGAAGCCTCTCCGTTCCGGGTTGTGCATTGTAAGTCTCGATGTTCCTGGCTCCGGTGACGGCCAGAAGCCTGTAACGCCTCTCCATCTCGAGAACCACTTTCTTGAGGGCCTCTGAGGCGGCCTTCGGGCTTGTGATCACAGGAGACATCAGGTGGGGGATGCTCTCGTATGCCGACAGTTCGAGGAGCTTCGGATCTATGAGGAGCATTCTCACCTCTTCGGGAGTCGCCTTGTAGAGTACGCTGATTATCATCGCGTTGATGGAGACGCTCTTGCCTGAGCCCGTCGCGCCGGCGACAAGGAGGTGCGGCATCCTCCCGAGGTCCGTGACGACGGGAGTGCCGAAGATATCTTTCCCGAGCGCGAGGGTCAGGAGGGAACGGCTCTTCTGAAAGGCATCGGAGCCGATGATCTCCCTGAGGGCAACGGGGGCTCGAAGCCTGTTCGGCACCTCGATTCCGATGGCCGCCTTGCCGGCTATGGGGTAGACGCGTATGCTCGGCGAACGAATGGAGAGGGCGATATCGTCGGAGAGGGAGACTATCCTGTTTATCTTGACTCCCGGGGCGGGCTCGAATTCGTACATGGTCACGACCGGACCGGGATTGGCCTGTTTGACCTTGCCCTGGACGCCGAAGTCGGCGAGTTTCCTCTCGAGCCCTGCAGCCGCGGCGGAGAGTTCCTCCTTCGATGGCCGAGGTACGTCCGTCGCCTCTCTGAGCAGGTCCAGGGGGGGCAAGGTGTGCGTGCCATCCGCTGCCCTGTGCGGAACCAGGGGCGGCTGGTGCTCACGGGAAGACTGAGGGATGCTCTCAGGGGCAATGGGCAGGTCCTCCACGTCTTCACTCGCATACTGCTGCTCCACATCGGGCACGGCAGCCGGGACGGGCCTACCTTTGTCTTTCCTCTTTACGCTGGACAACAGGGAAAAGGGCGACACGGGACTCATCAGGATGAATGACACGAGTACGAAGGCCGCTCCTGCGATGAAGGTGCCGGGCCGCGATAGAAAGCGGACGAGGATGCGGGAGACGATCACTCCCGTGGCGCCTCCCGGGCTGTCGATGGGGAGGGGCACCTCCTTCGAAACGAGCTCGAGTATAAGTGACGACGAGATGAGGAAGAGCACGACGCCGAGGAGATGGACCTTCGATCCTTCCATTCCGAGAATCTTCTTGACGCCGAACACTATCAGGAAGAGAGGCATGAGGTATCCCGAAAGTCCGACGACAAACAGGACCGCGTCAGAGAGGTATGCGCCTGCTATGCCCCCGTAGTTCTTTGTCGGCGACTGGGAATAGGTGAAGAGTGCATTGTCCCACGGGTCGTGGCTGAAGAGCACGAGTCCCAGGTAGAGACTCCCGATGACCGCGAGCACGCCCACGACCTCGCGCAGGCGTTTCCCTCCGCTGTAGGTAAGATCTGCGTCATTTCTCGTCCTCTTAGTCATGCCGGCATCCCGGTTCTCAGCCACGCAACGATGATGACAGCGGCAAGCAGGAACCGGTAGTACACGAAGACGTTCATGGGATGGGACCTGAGAAAGCGCATGAGGAATTTGATTGCCCAGATGCCTGACACCAGGGCCGCTGCGAAGCCCGCTGCAAAGACGCCGAGGTGATACTCCTGATGCACGAGGAACTGCCTGCCATGGAGAAGCGTGGCGCCGGCGATCACCGGCGTGGAGAGGAGAAAGGAGAACCTGGCTGCTGATTCTCGTGTCATCGTTCTGAAGAGACCGGCAGTGATGGTGATACCTGACCGGGAGACGCCGGGGATCAGGGCTACTGCCTGGGCAGCACCGATTGTCACGGCGTCGGCGAGCGACGCGTTCCGCTTAAGGCGAGTTGTTCTCGTTCTGCTATACCTTTCGGCAAAGAGCATGATGACTCCCACGGATATCAGTGACACTACAATCACGAGGGGGCTCCTGAGCGCGTTCTCGACCACGTCTTTGAATAGCACACCTGCAAGGCCGGCGGGGACAGATGCGAGAGCGATGAGAAGGAGCATGTTCCTGTCACTGCGAAGAAACCCGATCCAGTCCTTGTAAAAGCAGATGAGCAGAGCGCAGAGCGTGCCGCCATGCAGAGACACATCAAAGGTGAGCGTGTCCACCTCCCCGCCCCAGCCGAAGAACCAGGGGAAGAGGATGAGGTGAGCGGTGCTGCTCACGGGAAAGAACTCGGTGAGCCCCTGCACCACGCCGAGAATGATAGCTTTTACGATGTCAGATTCCAAAGCCCCCTCCCTTTCTCACACTTCCATGATGATCGGCATGATTAACGGCTTCCTGTCCATCGTGTTGCGCAGGTATCTCTTGAGCGTCGACCTGAGCTTCGCCTGCAGGAGGGTGATGTCAGAGATAAGGTCGTCGTCGAGTGATGTGAGCGTACTCGACATCAGGTCTCGTACCTCGCTGATCACCTCGGGAGATGCATCCTCGAAGATAAAGCCCCTGGAGATCACCTCCGGTCCGGAGATCACTTTCTTCGTGTCCTTCTCGATTCCCACGAGCACGATCACGATGCCATCATGGGCAAGCCTCTTCCTGTCCCTGAGCACGATGTCCTCCACGCCGGCAGCGCCCTTCCCGTCGATGAAGATTCTCCCCGCCCGGACCTTGCCCCCGAGGGAAGCACCGCTACCGGTGATCTCGAGGACAGCCCCGTTTTCGAGCATGAAGAGGTGGTCAAGCGGGATGCCTGATTTCTCCGCCAGCCTCGCGTGGTACCGCAGGTGCCTGAATTCTCCATGGATCGGCATGAAGTAGCGGGGCCTCACGAGGTTTATCATGAGCTTCAGTTCTTCCTTTGATGCGTGGCCCGAGACATGGATGTCGGAAACCTTCTCGTAGATGACGTTCGCCCCCCTCTTCATGAGGTGGTTGATGATCCTGCCTATCGGACGCTCATTGCCCGGTATCACGCGGGCCGAAAGGATCACCGTGTCGCCCTCCCTTATCTTGATGTGTTTGTGTTCATCAATGGCGATCCGCGACAGAACGCTCATCGGCTCACCCTGGCTGCCGGTCGTGATGATTACCACCTCGGGGTCGGGTGTTTCCCTGAGACAGTCGAGCCTCACCCAGGTGTTCTCAGGCACCTTGAGGTAACCCAGATCGAGAGCGATCTGGGCGTTCGCGACCATGCTCTTGCCGCACATGGCGACCTGTCTCCCGAACTGGCAGGCGACATCGATCACCTGCTGGATCCGGTGGATGTTGGAGGCGAAGGTTGCGATGATGATCCTGCCCTTCGTCTTCGCGAAGATGTCCTCGAACGCCCTCCTCACCTCTTTCTCGGAGAAGGTAAACCCGCCCTTTTCCGCATTGGTGCTGTCCGAGAGGAGAAGGAGGACGCCCTTTTCCCCGTACTCGGCGAACTTGTGAAAGTCCATCAGTTCACCGTCAACGGGAGTAGGGTCCAGTTTGAAGTCGCCCGTGTGAATCACTACTCCTACGGGCGTGGTGATCGCGAGGCCGACGCCGTCTACGATGCTGTGGGTAACGCGTATGAACTGGACGCTGAAGGCGCCGAGCGCTACGGTTTCCCGGGGCCTCACCGGGATGAGCGGCACATCGAGCAGTTCGTACTCCCTGAGCTTTTCCTCCACCAGGGCGAGCGTGAGGGGGGTCCCGAAGACGGGCACGTTTAGCTCGCGGAGGAGAAAGGGGAGGGCACCGGTATGGTCTTCGTGCCCGTGGGTGAGCACGACGCCTCTGACCCTATCCCTGTTGTCAAGTATGTAAGAGAAGTCGGGGATCACGATATCGACTCCCAGCATCTCCTCTTCCGGGAACATCATCCCCGCGTCGACGACGATCAGGTCATCGCCATACTGAAAGACTGTCATGTTGAGGCCGATCTCCTCGAGACCACCCAGGGGTATGACGAGGAGTGGCATCTCCTGGACGGTCATATCTTCTGCCATTTCAGAGTTCCTTTCTCTTGAGTCTCAGCGAGTTGCTCACGACGGAAACCGAACTGAAGGCCATCGCAGCGGCGGCAATCATGGGATTCAGAAGCGGCCCGCCGAAAGGATAGAGGAGGCCGGCGGCCACAGGGATGCCGACAGCGTTGTAGAAGAAAGCCCAGAAGAGGTTCTGCTTTATCGTGCGGATGGTGAGGATGCTCAGCGTGATCGCGTCTACCACCCCCTTCAGATCTCCCCTGATAAGGGTGATGTCCGACGCCT
>JBLMXV010000002.1:0-31538 GCA_050257935.1 Chloroflexota bacterium | reverse complement strand
AAAGCGGTATCAGCCCGAACGGATATCTGCCGGTGAACATCGGGACTGACAAGTTCTTCACGGTCACCCCCGATGCCGGCGTAATGTGGCCGATGTGCTGGTAGATGGCGCATCCCTAAGGGCAGTGGCCTTCTAAGGTTTCACAACAGCCAGCGGGACCACGCTATCGCGGCGAGCTTTGCGGCGAACCCCACGTAGTCTACCAGCCGCGAGAAAGGCAACGCACTGGAACGACGTCTACCAGAGAAGGGAAACTACATGAGAATTCGCCTTTTTCGTCGCCGCGGGTCTCGCGGAGGCGACGTTTGATCACAGGTGAGCGGATGTTGAGACAGTGGTCTCTCAAAGGATTGTTCAGCCCTAATGTCGAGAAGTTGACGACGAAGCGCGACGTCAAAGGGCTGATCGAAGCCTTGCGCTGCCGAAATGGCAACAATGACACAAGCCGGAAGGCGGTCGAGGCACTGGTGCTGATCGGGACGTCAGCCGTTGAATCGCTCATCTCTGTGCTTAATGACGGCAACGGGTCGGCCCGATCATGTGCGGCTTGGGCGCTCGGGAAGATCGGCGATGACCGGGCCGTGGATCCGCTTATAGCTGCGCTCGGAGACAGCAGTGAACATGTGCGGGAACATGCTGCCGCTGCGCTTGGAAGGATCGGCGACGGCCGGGCCGTGGACCCGCTTATCGCCGCGCTTGAAGACAACAATGAGTTCGTACGAGGAAACGCGGCCTTGGCGCTGGGATGGCTTCATGACAACCGGGCCCTGCAACCCCTCACCGTCACCCTAAAGGATAAGAGTCATTTTGTGCAGGAAAAGGCGATAGTCGCGTTGTACAGGTTTCGCAAGCCAGACGAACGGCCGAAGAAGAATGACTCCGCTAATGGTGCACGTTGAGGGATGGCTGGCGAAGTCGCTGATGTACTCCATAAAGGACACATCCGCCGCGCGGGGTTAAACAAACAGCAGCCGATGAGAATCGGAGAGTCTCCTCGTTCCGCTTGCGTCCCAATATTTCCCCGGCAGTAACCCTCGAAATAAGGGCCTATTGGGACGGTTTCTCTTCTGACAATCCATCTTTGATCAAGCGCGATTCTGAGTCCCCTCTGCCATGATGCTGCTGCGGGGTGTTGCCTTCGTCCGATGATATAATAAAAGGGCGTAGAGGGATGATACAGACTACAACCTATCTCAAGATTGCATCTCCGTTCATACTGGGTTCCCTCTGTCATTCCCGCGCAGCCTGTCCCCGCAGGTGGGAGGCGGGGAGCGGGAATCCAGGTTTTCCAGGCTCTTCTGGATGCCCGTTTCCACGGGCATGATGACTTTTTCAGGCAACAGCGATTTTGAGATAAATTCTAGACAGTTCCGCTGCTGCGAGGGAAAGCCTAAGTTCTCAGCCAAACTCGACTGAGAGGAGCGTCCTTCCGCGGAGGTGACACAAATGAGTGAAATAAAGAAGAAACCGGTAGTCTGCTACACAGTTTTCGTGATGCTCATCTTGTTTCTTTCCCTCGCTGGAGGTGCCCCTGCTGCCGAGCCCGGCCAGTGGGTGTTCCTTGGTGAGGGGAATGCGGGGGATGCCTGGTTCATTGACAAGGAGAGCATTACCCAGGTTTCGAAGAACACCGCTCGCGCACGGGTCAAGGCGGAATTCAAGCGCCCTGGCCTTTTTCAGGAGAAACAGCCAGTGAGGCAGTCCACCCTCATTGAATGGGAGTGTCCCGGCAGGAAACACCGCACCATTGAGACGGTTCTGCAATTCACCGATGGTGCGAGAAGCACAGCGAAAGGCGCCCCGGACAAGTCTGCCGTCCCCCCTCCCATTGTCCTTGATTCGCTCTACCTGTACCTCTGTTCCGGTGACGCAGGGTGTGTTCAGAAGAGCCCGGCATGCCCTGAATGACTCTAAATTGCAGAGGGGTTGCCGAAGCAACCCCTCGTATTTACATCTATGCCTGACAGTGCAAGGTGTTTTCTACTGCTGAGCGCAGGTGCTCTCTTTCTGCCCGAACGCGGGCACACATGACGTCTCAGTGTCTTCGTGCCAGTGGACGGGTGATCCTGTCGGGTGCAGCTGGAGGTGATAGGCCCTCTCGCCGTGCTCGCTCTCATCCAGTCCCGTCAACTCCGCTTCATCATCCACTCTGAGGCCCACAATCGCTTTGATGATCATGAAAATGACGAAGGTTACGGTTCCCGTGTATGCGATGGTGGCACCTACTGCGATTAACTGTGTGAAGAGCTGCCCTGGATTACCGTACAGCAGGCCTTTTCCTGCTTCATTGACCGACGGGTCTGCGAACACGCCGGTGAGTATGGCACCGAGCGTCCCCGCGACACCGTGTATGCCGAAGGCATCGAGGCTGTCATCGTAACCAAATCTTGGCTTCAGGAGCGCCACGGCGAAGAACGCTACAACTCCCGCTGCGGCGCCGATGATGAGCGCTCCGGTGATATTGACGAACCCCGCTGCAGGTGTGATTGCGACGAGACCGGCAACGGCTCCCGACGCCAGCCCGAGGACAGTCGGTTTCTTCGAGTGCATCCATTCGACTGCCATCCATGCTACAGCGGCGAGCGCCGTCGCGGTGTTCGTATTGATAAACGCTGCGGCAGCGAGCCCGTTGGCCGCGAGCGCGGAGCCCGCATTGAAGCCGAACCATCCGAACCAGAGGAGGCCTGCACCGGTCGCGACGAGTGTCAGGTTGTTCGGCATGAGCGAGACGTTACGCCTCTTGCCGAGCATGAGGGCGCCTACCAGTGCCGCGATACCTGCGTTGATATGCACGACGGTGCCGCCGGCAAAGTCAAGGGCGCCGAGTTTTGCGAGGAAGCCGCCGCCCCACACCCAGTGAGCGACCGGGACATACGCGAAGGTCATCCAGAGAATTGAGAAGAGTATCCAGGCCGAGAATTTCATGCGCTCGATGTAGGCACCGCTCGCGAGGGCCACGGTGATCGCCGCAAAAGTCAGCTGAAATACGATGAATATGTACTCCGGTATGGTCTTCGCGAGGTCGGTGATGCTGTTCACGCCAACACCTGAGAGCAGAAGCTTTTCCCCGTCGCCGATGATTCCTGCAACGTCGCCGCTAAAGGTGAAGGTATAACCGTACAGTACCCATAACACGCTCACGATGCAAAATGCGGCGAACGACATCGCAATAGTATTGAGGGTGTCTTTCCCTTTGGCAAGGCCGCCGTAAAACAGTGCGAGACCGGGTATGGTCATGAGCATGACCAGCGCGGTTGCCACGATCATCCATGCCGTATCACCGGTGTCGATCTTAAGCGGTGGGACGGCCGTATCGACGGCAGCCTGTTCTTCAGCGAGAGCGATGCCTGCAAGCCCCAGTAATCCCATGATGAGTACAATGCACACCAACCGTTTCATGACTCACTCCTTCCAGAAAGATTTCTCAGTTTGTACCGGATGTTCCGCCGCTTTATGCGAGTGGCGATCTTATTTCGGCACGTCCTTCGTTGACTCAGGGGGAGAAGCTAGAATCATGCCAAGTCCTATGGCATTGAGAAATATATGAATACGCGTTGATTAGCCCTTACAAAATTGTGGTACAACATTCTTGTAGCGACACAATTGTAGTGATTGCGGTGGAGAAGCGAACTAGCGGTCTGCGCAGTTGGGAAAGGGTGGGCGGGTTCGCCGAGGCTTCGACGTACGCCGGGTGGATCTCCTGTTCAGGTCACGCATTGCCGCGCCGACGATTCGTGCCCCGAGGAAACATTGCGATTTCAAATGAAAGCTGAGCCCAATCGGCCATGAGCGGACATTCAGCCCGTCAATGCCGGCATCGCACGTCAACCCCTTGACGTGCAGCGGGGCGCTCTAGACTGCAGGGCGACTATGCGTTTTCCCCTTCGATTGAGGCGAGGATGCTCGAAATGATGGAGTTGGAGACGGTGATGCCCTTTCTGGTGAGGCGGATCCTGTCGTGCTCGATGTCGAGAAACCCGTCGACGACTAGCGGGGTTGAAAGGGCTTGCAGATCAACGCCGAACTGAGACTTAGCTGTTTCGATGCCTATCCCTTCCGTTTTTCTGAGACCAAGGAAAATCAACTCCCTGAGGGCATCCTCGGGGGAGATGACAGTTTCGTCCTCCACGGGTAGCGTCGTGCGCTTGAGCATGGAGATGTATTTTTCAACGTCTGAAACGTTCTTTCTTCTCCTGCGGGAAATGAAACTGTGGGCGCCTGCTCCGACACCGAGATAATCTCCCCTATTCCAGTAGTTAAGGTTGTGCCTGCAATCGAACCCCTGTCTGGCAAAATTGGAGATCTCGTAATGTCGATACCCCGCTTCAGTGAGCCTGTCAACAGTCAAATCGTACATGCTGACGATAGCGTCCTCGTCGGGCTTTCTGACATCGCCCTTGTTCGCTGCCTTCCAGAGCGGTGTTCCTTTCTCCAGCGTCAGTTCATATGCGGAGATGTGCTCCGGGTAAATCTCGATTGCTTTGGAAACATGCTCCGACCACCTCTCCAGGGTTTGGCCCGGGAGCCCGTACATGAGGTCGATTCCCAGGTTCGTGATGCCTCCGATGCGCGCCACCGCAACTGCCTTCAGAGCCTCCTGAACGTCGTAGATCCTTCCGAGAGCCTTGAGTTCATTGTCATCGAAGGACTGCAATCCGATGCTCATGCGGCTTATGCCCGCTCCGACCAGAGCTTCGACAGATTCCCGCGTGATAGTCCCGGGATTCGCCTCAATGGATATCTCGGCATTAGAGGCGATCACGAACAGCTCCCGGATTTTTCTCAGGAGCCTGATGAGCGCGAGGGTGGACACAGTCGTCGGCGTGCCCCCGCCGAGATACACCGTCTTAAGTTCTCCTGCGTCTTCTTTCACGAGTTCGAGTTCACCGATCAGCGAGGTCACGTAGCTATGGGCGAGGGACTCATCGTAGGGGATGGAGTAAAAGTCGCAGTAGACACACTTCCTGGCGCAGAAAGGGATGTGAATATAGAGCGAATGCGCGGCTCCGTATCCGGACATTACCAAGTATATCACCTTTCAGGATGCCGACGCTCAAAAGGCACGAAAAAGTGGATCGAACGGTGCGATTTACGGGCACCGCCCTTTTGCATTTCCCGCAGTAAGGTGTAAAATCAACGATACTACAATCTTTTGGTGGAGGTGGTCATGGAGAGAGCTAAGAGAGTGAAGCAGTTGACTTTCATGATGCCTGACAGACCGGGGTTGCTTGCCGACGTGAGCGCTGCAATTGCCGCCGCGAAAGTGAACATCGCATCAATCTGCGCGTATGCGATGGAGGATACGGCGACGTTCATGCTCGTCACGGACGGCAATGCAAAGGCTAAGAAAGTGATCGCGAAAATGGGTGCCGATGTCACAGAGCAAGATGTAGTCGTCGTGGAAATGCCGAACAGGCCCGGCGAACTTGAAAAAGTCGCGGAAAAAGTGGCGCAGGGGAACGTGAACATCCACTATCTCTATGGCACTTCATCCTCAGGGAAGACCGGTAACTGTGTCTTCTCGTCGGCAGACGACAAGAAGGCGATACGCCTTATCAATAAGTAGAGAGTGGACCTGACAGTGCGCAAAACGGCGGGGCAGAGCGCCTCAAATCCTTCATGGATGCGATGAAATATGATTCAGAGTCCGGGCTTCTCGATTCCACGACAAGTGTGGTGTGAAAAGTTCCCTTACATGGTGGTCTGGAGATGAGCAGGGTATCGCTCACAAAGTCTTTTCGGCATCTCTGCCCCGCCGCCGGACGCGCTGTTAAGCGCCGTGAGTGCGAAGTGACGCGGCTGATCAAATGTCCGCCTCCGAGAGTCAGGCTTCTCCGTGCTGACTCACCTTCGGAGAGACATCGACCGACCTGACCGTTCATAACTGTATGATCCAGATCAGCAACCTTTCCAAGGCTTATGGCACTCAGGTGCTCTTTGACTGCGTCACTCTCACGATCAACCCCGGCGAGCGGGTCGGCCTCGTCGGGAGAAACGGAAGCGGCAAGACCACGCTCTTTAAACTTATGATTGATGAAGAGCATCCCGACACGGGCTCCATCGGCATTCCGTCGGGTTACCGCATCGGCCACCTCTCTCAACACGTCGGGTTCAGCGGCGCGACAGTGCTCGAAGACGCCTGTGCAGGCCTTCGCACTGCAGAAGACGGCAGGGACGAGACCTACAGGGCGAAAGCTATCCTGCTCGGCCTCGGCTTTTCGCCCGATGACTTCCTCAGGCCTCCAGGGGAGCTTTCCGGCGGCCTTCAGGTCAGGCTCATGCTCGCCAAGGTGCTGGTGAGCGAGCCGAATCTGCTTCTCCTCGACGAGCCGACGAACTACCTCGATATTCTCTCCGTACGATGGCTGACGGAGTTTCTCCGGAGCTGGAAGGACGAGGTGATACTCATCACCCATGACCGCGCGTTCATGGATGCCGTCAGCACCCATACGATGGGCATCCACCGCGGGAAGATCAAGAAGATCGCAGGACCTATACAGAAACTTTATGAGCAGATCGTGATGGAGGAGGAGGTCTACGAGCGCACGCGGGTCAACGACGAGCGAAAGCGCCGCGAGGTGGAACAGTTCATCAACAGATTCAGAGCGCAGGCGACGCGCGCTCGCGCCGTCCAGTCCAAAATAAAGGCGCTCGAGAGAAAGGAGAAGTTCGAGAAGCTTTCCAACGCGAAGAATCTCGATTTCGAGTTCAACGCGGCCCCTTTCCTGGGTAAGTGGCTCATTGAGGCGCGGAATGTGACATTCTCATTCGATCCTTCGGTGATGCCCATCATCGATGGGATCACTTTCGCCGTCGGCAAGGACGACCGAATCGGGATAATCGGAAAGAACGGCCGTGGCAAGACGACCCTTCTGAATCTCCTTGCCGGGGAACTGCAGCCCCTGAGCGGAGAGATCATCCGCCATCCTCAGATGAAGACGGCATATTTCGGACAGACCAACATCGGCCGGCTGGACAGTCAGAAGACCGTGGAGGAAGAGATCATGGATGTGCACCCGACCCAGGACCGCCGCGCCGTCCGCGGGATCTGCGGTGCGATGCTTTTTGAGGGCGACAGCGCTCTGAAGAAAATCGGTGTCCTCTCAGGAGGGGAAAGGAGCAGGGTCTTGCTCGGCAAACTGCTCGCCTCGCCGGCGAACCTTCTGCTTCTCGATGAGCCGACAAATCACCTTGACATGGAATCGACGGATGCTCTCCTCGAGGCCATGGATGCCTTTGATGGTGCGGTGCTCATCGTGACCCACAGTGAGATGATTCTCAAGGCGTTTGCCACGAGGCTCATCGTCTTCGACAGGGGAACAGTGCGCCTCTTCGAAGGGACATATCATGACTTTCTTGACCGTGTGGGCTGGAGCGACGAGGAATCCGGCAGAGAGACCGAATCCGCCTGCCCCCAGACGGGACAGAAGCCCGCGAGCAGGAAGGATCTCCGCCGTCTCCGGGCGGAGATTATCACCAGCAGGTCACGGGTAGTCGGGGGGCTGCAGAGGAGGATCACGGAGGTGGAAGACGAGATTGTGCAACTCGAGCGCGACATATCCCGCGGCACCGAGGAACTCCTGAAAGCCTCCGGCAAAGGGGACTGGCAGAGGAGCGGGGCTCTGTCGAAGTCGATCCATGAGGCGAGGGAGAGGATCGAGACGCTTTTCAAGGATCTGGAGACTCTGACCGAGGCCCATGAACGTGAGGCGAGGCGCTTCGACGAGCGGCTCAGGCAGGCCGATCTGGAGATGAACTGCCGTTGTTCATGATCCGATACGATCTTGTCATGTGATTTACATTATTGTTTGACATTCTCTACAATTAAGACACCATGGCATACAAGTACGACAAGACGGTCGAGATGACCGCATTGTACGAAATCAGCAAGCTCCTCGGCTCTTCCCTCAACCTTGTTCTGAACCTGAGGGGTGTCATGAGGGTCCTTTCGGAGTATCTCGATATGAGCCGGGGAACTGTGGCTCTGCGTGCCGACGGCGAGGTGTCTATCGTGGCTGCCCACGGCATGACCGAGGACGAGGCGAAGAGGGGGCGCTACAAGCTCGGAGAGGGCATCATCGGACAGGTCGCCAAACATGGGGCGCCTATCGTGATCCCCAACATCGGTGATGAACCCCTCTTTCTGAACAGGACAGGCGCCAGGAGCAGCGTCAGGAAGCAGAACATCGCGTTCCTATGTGTCCCGGTCAAGTTCAAGAGCGAGATCCTTGGTGTCCTGAGTGTGGACAGACTCTTCGGCGACAAGCGTATCTCATTTGAGGAGGACCTGAGGCTGCTCAAGATCATCGCCTCGCTGATCGGCCAGTCGGTGAAGCTCCATCGAGAAGTGGCACGAGAGAGGGAGGCATTCCAGGAGGAGAAGGAGGACCTCAAGCGGCAGCTGAAGGGAAAGCACCGGGTCGAGAACATCATCGGGCAGTCCGACAGGATGCAGGAGGTGTTCGAATCGATCCATCGCGTCGCGCCCTCCAAGGCGAATGTGCTGTTGCTCGGGGAGAGCGGGACAGGCAAGGAACTCGTCGCAAAGGCCATTCACTACATGAGCCCCAGGGCCAGGGACGCTTTTGTGAAATTCAACTGCGCCTCTATCCCCGAGGGGCTCCTCGAGTCAGAGCTCTTCGGCCATGAGAAGGGTGCCTTCACCGGTGCGATGGCGATGCGGAAAGGGCGCTTTGAACTTGCCAACGGCGGGACAATCTTCCTCGACGAGATCGGCGATTTGCCACTGGGACTGCAACCCAAAATCCTGCGCGTGCTGCAGGAGAAGGAATTCGAGCGGGTAGGCGGGGAGAAAACGATAAAGGTCGACGTAAGACTCATCGCGGCGACGAGCAGGAACCTCGAAGAACTCGTCTCGAGCGGAAAGTTCAGAGAGGATCTGTACTACCGTCTGAACGTCGTCCCCATATTCCTCCCTTCGCTCCGGGAGCGGAAGGATGACATACCTCTCCTTACCGAGTTCTTCCTGAAGAAGTATAATGAGGAGAATCAGAAGGCGGTATCCATTGCTCCCGAGGTTCTGAGGGTATTACTCACGTGTGAATGGCCCGGCAACGTGCGCGAGCTGGAGAACACCATCGAGCGGCTCGTCGTAATGGCTGGCAACTCGGAAATCACCTTGTCGGACCTGCCTCTCAACATACGGGACCAGTCCATGAGGACTCGCTTTGCGACGCACATCAAGGATGCCCTGCCCTCGACGATTGAGGACATAGAAAAGACGAGGATCCTCGATGCTCTTCAGAAAACGGGGTGGGTGCAGGCAAAGGCGGCCAGAGTTCTCGGTATCACTCCGAGGCAGATCGGCTACAAGATGAAGAAGTATGGGCTCGAGCCTGCCGGTTAGCCTACATAATTCGCAAAGCAAACCGCCTTAGCCAGGGTGGAGTGGCGAGAAGACATTCCGAGCGATACTCCGCCTTTTTTCACAACCTGTTTCAGCCTCAAGCACAAACACATATTGCGTGCCCAGAACGTGGGGCATCATAAGTGAAATCCATCGCTTTGGAGAGGACTTGAGCCGCCTCCTCCCTGTTGCTTCCGCACACGCATAGATAATCTGGGTTACAGCCGGCCCTGGAGGTCTCTCAAAACCTGTTCGCTGAAGTGACGGAGCTTCTGGCCCAGTTCCTGCCCCAGGTGGAGCGTCTGGTAATCGGCAAAGAGGGATGCCACGGCAGTTTCCGAGAGGGTTATCTGACCGCTGTCTTGCACCAGCCGACACCTGCCGTACCGTTCAGCCCTGTTCGCCTCTGTCTGCCAGAAGGCGGGGACATCGAAACCTCTCTGAAGTTGCGCGAGGGTGAAGTTGAGGGATTCCTGATAGGCGTGCCACGCTTTTGCGGCATCGTCCGGGGGCAAGGATGATTCGGCTTTCTGACGAAATGCCTGGCAGAAGAGGAACAAGAACTCGTCCCGTACCGCCAGGAAACACCCTGTCTCGTGGCTGTGGATCTTGCGGTACAGGAGAATTGCCGCTTTCTGGGCGAGGCTTGCGAGATGGTGCGTAATCCCGGGCAGGGCCGATATCAGTTCCTGGGGATCCATCTCCTTCGAGATGTTTCCGAGCGGGATGCCCTCTGTCCTGGCCTGCTGTGAGCGAAAGAACGGCATGTGCACCTGCCTGGTGACGGCTCCTAGTCTTCGATGCAGTACCCGATGCCCCTCATGGTCTTGATGTAGACAGGGCTGTTGGGGTCTTTCTCGATTTTCATCCTCAGCCTTCTCACGTGCACGTCAACGGTCCTCGGTTCCACGTACACGTCATTTCCCCACACGGCATCGAGGAGATGTTCGCGGTTGAAGATCCTGTTGGGACGTTCTGCAAGGCAGAGGAGGAGCTTGAATTCAGTGGCGCTCAACTTGATCTGGCGTTCCCCTATCGTGACAGTGTACCTCTCCCTGTCGATGATGATGTCTTTGAGCTTCACCACACTCCCCGCTTCCGCTGTTTGAGAGGGCGGGGGAGACTCGCGCTGCTCCGCACGCCTCAGGACGGCCTTGATCCTCGCAACCAGTTCCCTGGGGCTGAAAGGCTTAGTGACGTAATCATCGGCGCCCATCTCGAGGCCGATTATCTTGTCAACCTCTTCCCCTTTTGCAGTGAGCATCACGATTGGAATATGTGTGTTGTCGGCGTTGGAGCGCATCATGCGGCATAGGTCGAGTCCCTGGATCCCGGGAAGCATAAGATCGAGAATCACCAGGTCATAATCTACCGTGCCGATCTTAGCCAGTGCGGTCTCTCCGTCGGTGGCGGAATCGACATCGAAGCCCTCCTTCTGCAGGTTGTACGATACGAGGTCGATGATGTCCTGTTCATCGTCAATGATGAGGATGCGCTTCATGAAGTGAGCGCCCTCCTGATCATGTCGAGGCTTACCCCCGGGTGAATTGCCGCCTTTCCCACTTTCTGGGGCAGGATCACCTTCAGTTCGCCCTCAACCGCCTTCTTATCCAGTGCCATGTGGGCGAGGAGCCGCTCCAGGTCCACGCTGCGGGGAAGCATCGTGGGAAGGCCGTAAGACTCGATCATCTGCGCAATCTCCGCAACTCCGTCCCGTTGGAGGAATCCCAATTGTGCCGAGAGTTCCGCTTCGAGACACATGCCGATGGCTATCGCCTCTCCGTGGAGAAACGTAGTATAGCCCGTCTCGGTCTCAAGGGCATGACCGATGGTGTGACCGTAATTCAGGATGGCCCGGAGACCGGATTCGCGTTCGTCCTTCGAGACGACTTCCGCCTTTATCTCGCATGATCTTCTGATTATCCACGAAAGGGATTCAGGGTCTCCGCTGAGGATTGAATCCCTGTTCTGGTCGAGAAAGTGAAAGAGCGCTTCATCCCACATGACACCGTACTTGATCACCTCGGCGATCCCGCACAGCAGTTCCCGCCTTGGCAGGGTCCGGAGGGTCAGGCAGTCGATCCAGACGAGTCTCGGCTGATGGAAGGTGCCTATCATGTTCTTGCCGAGGGCATGGTTCACGCCTGTCTTGCCCCCCACGGAGCTGTCCACCTGTGCGAGCAGCGTCGTGGGAACCTGAATAAAGGGTATCCCCCTCATATACACTGATGCGACAAAGCCGGTGATATCGCCGATGACGCCGCCTCCGAGAGCGACAATGCACGAATTCCTGTCGAGCCTCTCAGTGAGGAGTTCGGTCAGGAGGTGATAGGTCCAGAAATAATCCTTATACTCCTCGCCCTCGGGAATCAGCAGCGGGAATGGGTCGTGCCCCGCGTCCCTCAAGGAAGTGGAGATCGTTTCGCCATAGAGTGAAAACACCGTGGGGTTGCTCACCACCGCCACCTTTCCGCTGAAACGGAAGGCACGCACATGTTCACCGGCGAGATGCAGAATACCTGTTCCGATCACGATATCGTATGTGCGGTCGCCGAGGGGCACCGTGACCGTCTGTGTCAAGGGACGATCTTTCATGGATGGGTAGGGAACGGCACGAAGTTGCCGGCGCGCCTGGTCAAAGGGCTGCTCCTTCCTTGATCTTGTCGAGTATCTCTTCCGCAACTTCTGAAGGGCTTTTCCCTTCGGTCTCTATGACTATATCGGCATCCTCATAATAGGGCCTTCGCTGTTCGAGCAGCTTCACGATCTGCCCGAGGGGATTCGGGACACTCAGGAGAGGCCTCGCCGTGTTCCCCTTCGTCCGCATGAGAATGGTCTCCGGCGAGGCGGTGAGGCAGACGATCATCCCTTTCTTCCTCAGGTTGATCCTGTTCTCGTCTCGCAACACCGCGCCGCCGCCCGTGGCGAGCACTACATGGTCGGCCCCGGAGAGTATCGAGAGCACCATCGACTCTCTGTCACGGAAACCGCTTTCACCGAACCTCTCGAAGATCTCGGATATGGTCATTCCGTATTCTTTCTCTATCTCGGCGTCGCAGTCGACGAAGACGAAACCAAGCCTCTTCGCTAGGACTCGTCCTATCGCTGTCTTCCCCGTTCCCATGAACCCTGTGAGCACGATATTCTTCAGATGACCGCCTTTCTCACGAAGTTCCGGAGGCAGAGGAGCACGATGCGGATGGAAATGCCGCTTTACCGTTTGGATGTGAGCCGGACGTGGTAGAATATCTCATGCGCAACCTGTATTATACGGCAACCACAGCCTTTATTCTCCTTTTCCTCTTTTTTGCCCTCGCTCGCGAGGCGCCCGGGGAGACCTACCTTGTGACCGAAGTGACTGACGGGGACAGCGTGAGCATCAAGGTGAAGAGCTTTGCGGGAGTGCCGCTGAAGATCGAGCGCGTGAGGCTTATCGGCATTGATGCGCCGGAGCTGAAGCAGGAACCCTGGGGAAGGAGGGCTAAGCGCCATCTGAAGAAGCTCATCAGTGAAAGCGGGTGGGTCGTCAATGTCGAGTTCGACGTCGAGCAGCGGGATCAGCACGGGAGGCTTCTCTGTTACCTCTGGGGCAGGGACGGGGGCATGATCAACGAGAAGATGCTCGGCGACGGCTATGCCTTGCTCTTCACAGTGCCGCCGAACGTGAAGCACGCCGGACGATTTGCCGAGGCCCAGAAAAGCGCCAGGTCGAAGATGCTCGGCATCTGGAGCGAAGGCGGCCTCAGGGAGTCGCCCCGTCAGTGGCGTGAGGCGCACCCGAGAGAATAACAGCCGCGGCCCTCGTCATGTCTTTCGGTCGTCTTTCCTTTTTGATCCAGGGAAGAGACGGATTCCGTTCTTCGCGAGGAGTATCACCAGCAGGGCAACAACAATGGCGACCGCTATGAACTTGGTGAGCCGCAGCGCAATGAGCACAAGCAGAATCGCGAGGATAATCAGATAGTTCATCATCTGTTACTGCATTTTCCTCGCAAACGTAAGCCCTTCCTTCACGATAATCGCGAGCACTACGGTGAATCCGACTGTGACGCCCACAGGATGGATGAGCTTGAACATCGCCAGCACGGCGAGCAGCACGAAGATGAGCAGGATCTTCACTGAGCTTATCCCGATGATGATCGCTTGTCCCATGGGTTTGCCGAGGAATTTTTCCACAGCCCATGTGATCGCCCTGAAACTGCCGAGCGAGATCGCGCCTCCGAGAAGCGTGCTGAAGGCGAGCCGCCAGTCAGCGTTCGGAAAGACGAACGACAGCAGGGAGAGAGGGATTACGGCATAAACCGAATGTCTAGCTACCCTTCTTACCATCTCCTTCATCAAGCATTCTCTCCGCTTTTCTAGCGACCCTGAGAACCTCCCTGAAGCCGGCAACCACCCCTACGATGAAAAAGAAAATGCTGAGGTAGGGGAAGCTGCCGAAGAGCCTGTCCAGTCCGTACCCTATGGCGAGACCGAAGAAGGTCGAGAGGACGAGATGGATGCCGACCGTGCTCGCCTCGAAAACCTGCTTCAGGACGGACTTTTCAGGCTTCTTGTTCCCCAGGCTGTCGCTCATTGGGCATGTCCTCGGCTCTGCAACGAGAGGCGGGTCGACTGCAGAACTCCGCCGGTGGTGAAGGGCACCGATTAAGGCTCCTCGTAATCAGATAATATAAGTTCCTTAAGCAGTTTTGCAACCTCCCGGTAAAACGTCGTGTGAGCATGCCGGTCGATTTCATCACAGTATTCCGGCACCCAGAGGCTGAGGTGTTCGGAAAGAAATTTCCTCTGCAACTCGGCCATGCCGTTTTCGATGAGATAACTGGAGAAGAGAAGTTCCGCAGAGAGGTGGTCGGGAACGAGATCAGTCTCTTGGTCGATGGTGAGTCCTGCGGATTGGTACAGCGACTGTATCTCAGCTGTCACCTTGCCCCATAGCCTGGGGCTGTGACCCAGTGGGTATCGGTAGAGTGATTCGTAAGGAGGTATCCGTGTGGAAGGCTCTACGAAAAGACGGCAAAAGTCCTCCCTGACCTCCCTCTCTGTCTCCTCGAAAGTCATATCGAACAGTTCCTTGAGTTGGAGCAATTCTTCCGTTTCCGGAGCCTGCATAAAGAGACGCGCAAAAGTCTTGTAGAGTTCAGCAACCTCGCTCTCATCCCCGTAGTCGTCAGGATAACCCGCCATGGTTCTCACAGTGAGCGTGGCTTCTGCACGTCCGCACAGAGGCATCTCATGATCTAGTTAATGATGACATCGCAGGAAAATGCAACCTGAGTGACTCTTGCGGGGCTTCCGGAGCACCTCCAATCCTCTCTGATTCCTTGACAACTCCAATAGTATCAATTTAGAATGCTCTAATTAGAACGGCCGAGGGGACCATGAAGAGGCGATCATTTCTTGGGGTATTGCTGGGCTTTCTCTCGTCGACTGCGCTTGTGTCTCTCGCATACCCGCTTCTTCGATTCTTTGCGCCTTCGTCCGCCGCAGGCGGACAGAGGGTCTCCGTCAAGAAAGAAGGGATACCCGTGGGCGGTTCGGAGGAGATAGTGGTGAATAACGTGCCTGTGATCGTGATCAACAGGCACGGCAAGGGTTTTGTAGCCCTTTCGCGGGTCTGCACACATTTGGGGTGCCTGGTGCAGTACGAGCGTGAGAGCGGCAGGCTCCTCTGCCCCTGCCATGCGGGCCTGTTCGACGCGGAGGGGAACGTTCTATCAGGCCCTCCGACGAAACCGCTCGCAAGACTGCCGATACGCGTGGAAGGAGATCGTCTTATCGTCGGCTAGAAGGAGGCGATATGTCGACGAAGCGGCATATCCGTCAGGCATTGTGCTCATTCTCGAATGTGTGAGGCGGTAATCAAATGGCGAAAGGGCTTGTGAACTGGCTTGATGCAAGGATGGGCTGCAGTGAATTGACACCTTGTCGGTTCACCGAGTGGCGCGTGCCCGCAGACGTCAGCATCTTTCAAACTTTGGGCATCACCGCGCTCGTCGGTCTCATTCTGCAGGTAGTGAGCGGCGCCTTCCTCCTCGTCTACTATGTGCCACACCCGGAATATGCTTTCAGGAGTGTTCAGGATATCATGACGGTCGTGCCCTATGGCTGGTTTGTGAGACTGGTCCACGCCGTGGGGAGTAACCTGCTGGTTGCCGTCGTGCTGCTTCATCTGCTCACGGTCTGTGTCATGGGCAGTTACGGCAAGCCGAGAGAACTCACCTGGGTCACGGGTTCGGTCCTTCTGCTCGCTGTGCTCGGATTCTGCTTCACAGGATATCTGCTTCCGTGGAGCCAGTTGAGCTACTGGGCGACGACTATCATGGTCACCATGCCGACCTACTTTCCTTTCTTCGGCGAGTACCTCGTGGAGATTCTGAGAGGCGGTGACACGATATCAGGCGCCAGCCTCAACCGTTTTTTTGCCTTGCATGTGGGCCTGCTCCCGCTCTTGTGCGCAGTTCTGGGAGGTCTCCACGTCCTTCTGGTCAGACGCATCGGGATCTTCGGCGGTTCCGGCGCGGAGACAGCGGTGGCTGAGCGGCCGAAGGAGAGCGGCGGTGAGGGGATGCTCTTCTATCCCGACTTCATCACGAGGGCAGGCGTGATAGTAATGATCTATTGCGCAGTCATGTTTTTCGTCATCACCTTCGTGCCGACCCTATTCCTGCCCGAGGATGCCGTGGCGCCCGCTAACCCTTACAAGACGCCTCTTCATGTGAGACCCCAATGGTATTTCCTTGCACCGTACCAGCTGCTCAAACTCGTCCCCAACAAGTTCCTCGCCGCCTGCCTGGAGGTGATAGTCCTTGCGTTGTTTGTACTGTGGCCGTTTCTTGACAGGAAGGGTGGTGCAAATGTCTTCTCGAGACCTGTGCTGCGATTTCTCCTTCCGGCGTTGGCAGGTTTATGGATCATCCTGACGGCGTGGGGTAGCTATTGATGAGATATCTGCTGCCTTTTTTCGCATTGCTCTTGCTCGCCGCAATTGCAGGCGCGACTGAGTTCAGAGAACTCTTTGAGAGAGAGTTCCTTACGAAACAGTGGGCGGGGAGCAGGACCGAGGTGAGTGCGTGCCTTCAGTGTCACGCGTCTGAAGGCATGAAGGCGGAGTATCGAAGACTCACCGACGAATGGAGGCAGAGTTGGCACTTCGAAAACGGCGTGTCCTGCCACGACTGCCATGGAGGGGACCCGAATGACAGTGAAATGGCGATGTCTCACCAGAGAGGGTTCGTGGGCCGTCCGAAGCCACAGGACATTCCGCAGTTCTGCGGCAAGTGCCACGTCGGGATTGTGAACCGATATCTTCAGAGCGGTCACGGTAAGGCCCTCAAGTCATCGGGAACAGGGCCGAACTGCGTGACCTGCCACGGTGCACACAACATTCAGAAAGCGAATATCGACATCATAAATGAAAAGCTCTGCAGTCGATGCCATTCTTACGAGAGGGCAAAAATAATGAAACAAGCCCTCTTCGCTACCGAGGCGAAGATGCAGAGCGTGGAAAAGAGGCTGGAAGACTTGAAGACAATGGGCGTATACACCGACCGGGATGACAGGAACCTGTTCAACACCCAGGCGGAGTACCGGACGCTCTTTCATTCTGTAAATGTATCACTCGTGAAGAAAATGACCGACCAGTTTACGGGAAGACTGGACGTTATCGAAAAGAAGATACAAGACACTTATCGGGAACTCACCTTCAGGAGAAACTTCTCCGCCTTCCTCATGCTCCTCTTCGTCAGCCTCGCCGTCGTGCTCGGGATCATGGCGAGGAGACCGAAGGACTGACCCGCATACGATTAACACTACACATTCGCCGCGAGATCGGGGCAGGGCGGTTCATCTCCTTTCGCCACCTCCGTCCTGGTCACGATGGCTTGACCTCCGCGTCTGCATAAAGCACGCCGCATAGTGCAGGGCGGAGATGCCGAAAAGACTCTATGAGCGATACCTTGTTCATCTCCAGACCACCGTGTGAGGTGACTTTTCAAACCACACTTTGTGATGGACTCGATGAGGCCGGACTCTGAAACATATTTCATCGCGTTCATAAAGGCTTTGAGGCGCTCTGACGTGCCGTTCTACGCGACTGCCAGGCTGATGTTAAACCGTGCGGATTTGGCCCTTCCGTGGATGTTTAGGGATGTGATGCTTCTGTCACTTGGTTGTGAGACGAAGCGTGAAACGGAGTTTTCCCGTATATACCGGTATGGCGAACTTGAGGAGCAGGGTGTAGATCAGCGCGCCTGTTGCCCAGATGCCAATGCTCACGAGGACCTCATGAGTGGACGGCATGTATTCGTAAATCTCCCCGAGGGTGTCAGGGATGAACCCTGGTATCACGAGTCCCATCCCTTTCTCGATGTAGATCCCGATGATCATGAAGACACACGCCATATTCAGCGTCGTGAAATTTTCCCTCGTCTTCGGAATCAGGAAGAGGAGGAATGCGCCGATGTTCAGGATGGTGGCGATCCAGATCCATGGAACGAGCGCCGACTTGCCGTGCAGGCCGAAGTAAAGGTACACGATGGGGAATGAGTGTATGCTCCCTGAATAGAACTCCTTGAACACCTCAGCCCCGAGGAGAAAGAGATTTATCGCCATCGCATAGGCTACCAGTTCGGCGATCTTGAAAATGGCCCTGTCTTCAATCTCAACTTCCGAATGTTTTCTGATGAGCTGGAAGATGATGATCATGAGCGCCGGTCCTGAGCAGAAGGCCGAGGCGAGAAACCTCGGCGCGAGGATCGATGCATTCCAGTAGGGCCTTGCCGAGAGACCGTTGTAAAGGAACGCGGTCACCGTGTGGATGCTCACTGCCCAGGGGATGCTCAGTATGATGAGAGGCGCGATTGTCGACCACTCGTATTCCTCTCCGATGGAGTGTTTGTACAGGATATAGAAAGCGATGGCAGAGTTCAGGATGAGGTAGCCGTTCAAAACAATGACGTCCCATGCGAGGAGCGACGCAGGGAAATTCATCGCCCCGATGATAGGCAGGATGTGCCACCCGCGCAAGGGCTGCCCAAGGTCGACGGTAACGAAGAGGAGACACATGAGGATCGCCGAGATCGCGAGGAGTTCCCCGAAGAGGGTGATCTCCTTGATGGGCTTGAAATGGTAGATGTACGCGGGAACGACGAGCAGGACCGCGGCGGCGGCAACTCCGACGAGGAAGGTGAAGTTGGAAATGTAGAAACCCCATGACACCTGATCACGCATGTGAGTGACGATCATGCCCCTCTGGACCTGGTCAAGGTAAGCGCTCACTCCCAGGGCGATGAGAGCCCCGAGGAAGGCGACCCAGAGGTAGTACTTCTTGCTTCCTATGAAGATCTGGCCGAGGGCGATGAAGAAATTCTTTACGAGATATACCATTTATCTCTCCTATGCTCCATAGGCGAAGAAGTAATAGAACTTCGGATAGGTATTCAGATCCTCTTTCAATCTGAAGACGCGCTTGCGATCAATGAGGCGCCGTATCTCGCTGTCGGGATCAAGGAGATTGCCGAATTTTCTCGCACCGACGGGGCACACCTCCACGCATGCGGGGTACCGACCGTTCCGGGTCCTCTGGATGCAGAAAGTGCATTTTTCGACTACGCCTCTGTACCGTGGACGGTTGCCGAGATAGTGGGTCTTGGGGTTTATCTCTTCAGGCTTCCTCTGCGGTTCCCCCCAGTTGAACTTTCTCGCCCCGTAGGGGCATGCGGCCATGCAGTATCTGCACCCGATACACCAGTTATAGTCGATCACGACGATGCCGTCAGGGTCCTTCCATGTGGCCTGTGTAGGACAGGCTTTCACACAGGGAGGATTTTCACACTGCTGGCACTGTACCGGCATATAAAAGTATCCCGGCTCCGGGACTTTTGCGGGGTAGTAGTATTTTTCCGATTCCTCGAGATCAAGAAACTTCTCCCCCTTCTTAAAACGGAGGACCGTGATCCAGTGAATTTGTGGTGTCTTCGACTGGTTGTTCTCATCTACGCAGCCGTATACGCACCGCCTGCACCCGATGCATCGCGAGAGGTCGAGGCCGTACCCGAACAGGACTCCCGGCAGAGGGGGTTCATTCCCCACCTTGATGGCCTTCCCGTATTTCCGGCCATACTCCTTCTCGAGGCGGGCGATGACCGCGCTGATCTCGTCCTCATTCATCTCTCTGAAATGTTTCTGGAAAAAAGCCTCCCAGAAGGAGGCGTCCGCCTTGTCGAGGGGCAGGGCCGTGCCGGCCAAACCCAGGGCCGCCCCTTTGAGGAGCGTCCTCCGGCTGAGCGATCCCCGGTAATTCTTTGTGTTCTCTATCTTCTTCTTCATTCTTTCTTGGTGTTACTTTATGTCCGACGGTTTCACCGGAGGCGGCATGGGCTCCAGAGGCTTGAATTTCGGGTCGTGAGGGTAATGGCAGTGCACGCACAGGTAGTACTGCTTCTGCCCGTTCCACATGCCGGTTCTCTTGCCGTGTATGCCTAATTTCCAGTCACGGAGGACCGGCCCATGGCATTGGCCGCAGACCTTATAGGATTCGTCGAATCCGACGAGCGTTCCGTTGGCCAGTCTGAACCTGTCCCTGTTGTCGGGGTTGTGGCAGTCAAAGCACCATCCTCCGGGCATGTGCTTGAGTTCGATCTCGAGGTGGAACTGCTCCATTTTTCTCGGAGTCCTGTTGACAGGCATTCCCTGATGACACTGCGAGCAGGGAAAGATGCCCTCAGTGAGAGGAGGGGGCGCTACCGAGAACTCCTCTTGTTTCTCCTGTGGCAGGAGGGACGGCCTTTGTGCAGGCTTTCCTGCAGGCCATGCCGCGGAGGCCTGAAATATGAACGGCAGAAGACAGACTAACAGCAGGAAGTGAAGCCCTGAATAAGTGTGTTTCACTGTTTCGCCTCGCCCGTCTGCCCCGGAAGGAGCGTGTTTCATGATGCTCTTACTTATATTTTAAGGGCAATCTTTCGCCTATTTCAATATGAATCGTTCAAAGTCCGGCATTTCAGCGACCTTTTCGCACACGAAACTCTTCCCGCCGCCCCGGCTTTACGCGATCTTCAGCCTAGGGAATTTCAAATCATGCAGATCGAATGAGGCCCTCAAATAGACGGATGCGGTATCAGCGGCGATTCGCGAGAAGGAGCCTCAGTTCAAAGAAATGAACATCCGATAAGCATCCGTAGAAAGTGAGCAAATTACAGCAAAAGTGCGTAACTTTACACATCAGTGTCAGTATCGTTGACTGCATGTCAAATACAAGAAACAAACGTGACGGCCATTATCAGTTGCAGATCAGTTAGTTGCACAACGAGTCTCCATTTTGTGACGCCATAGGCATAAAGATTGCAAATTATCAATGGTAATCTTCTGTCTTCGTGGGGGCGATGGCAGGCCATCAAGGAGAGGACAGCGCTGAAGCGCGTTCTCGTTTCCTACATTAGTGGCTGTTCTTCTTCGTCACCCATGGGAAGCGGTGTTTTTTTGACGAGATTCCTCCTTCTTTAACGAGGGCGGAGTGGCTGCAACGTCGGGTGAGGAAGCCGCAAGGGCGTATACATTCTTCCTTCGTTGCCATATATATCTGAGAAGGGGCATTTTATCACAGGTGACCAGGTGCTGAAGGATTTGTTTCTGGGAAGATTGCTTCCCCCTAATGTCGAGAAGCTGACGAAGAAGCGGAATGTCAAAGGGCTGATCGAGGCCTTGGGCTACCGAAATGGCAGCAATGACACGAGCCGGAAGGCGGCAGAGGCACTGGTTCTTATCGGGGCGTCCGCTGTAGAGTCGCTCATTGCTGCGCTCAATGACGGGAGCGAGTCGGTCCGAGGTTGTGCGGCCTGGGCACTGGGGAAGATCGGCGACGATCGGGCTGTGGAACCACTTATCGCCGCGCTCCGAGGCGGCAGCGAACTCATGCGGGAACACGCGGCCTCAGCGCTGGGGAAGATCGGCGACGACCGGGCCGTGGAACCACTTATCGCCGCGCTGGAAGACAGCAACGAGTTCGTTCGAGGAAATGCGGCCTCGGCGCTGGGACGGCTTCACGATGACCGCGCCCTGCAGCCCCTCAGCGATCTCCTTCAGGATAAGAGTCTCTTTGTGCAGGAAAAGGCGACGGTGGCGCTGTACAGACTTCGCAGTCCGGAAGAACGCGCGAAACGTAATGGCTCCACTGGCAGGCCACCTGATGCCAGGCTGGCGCAGCAGTGATATCACATCATTCCCAGTCGGCGCCCCGGGAGCGCGCAACTGAGGCTCCCTCAACGCTCAGGGGTGCGTTTTTCCCCCGACGATGAATAACTATTTCCCTATTGTGAATCCCTCTTCGCTTTCCGTTTTCTCCGATGTTGACCACCCAACAGTAGGTCCTGAATTCTAATCCCACGCTGAAAGGTACCCTGCAATTGCATCGCGGAGCAGGGCGGAACCCCCAATCCTTCATGAATGCGATGAGATTCAATTCAGAGTGATTGTCCTCGAAAGTCGCTTGCAGTGCGGCAGGCGCGTGCCCTCGATGGTGGTCTTCCGATCAACAAGGTATCGCGCGGAAAGTCCTGCGGCATCTCCGCCGTGCCCCACGCAGAGTTCTTTATGCGACGCCCAGGAGATCTTCTATTTGGTCACGACTGAAGCACGGGCACGGGTTCGTGTGCAGGAAGCAGAGGGTGACAAGTGAAATTCATTCCGGAGAATGATTGAGGGGTCACCACTCCGACAATAATCCGGGCAAAATAGCCCTTCCGCGTGTTGCAGCACAAAGACTACCCAAAACGGGCGGTTAGTGCGATTCCTTCAAACCGAAAACGGGGAAGATCTTGTTGAGTATCCAGAAGAGGACATAGGGGGTCGCCATCACCATCAGCGCACCAAACACTCCCTCCTTGAAGGTCTCGACGCTGTCAGGAAAGACCGGAATCACGTAGTGCATGTAGCCGGCGAAGGTGAGGGAAAAGGCCTGGCCCCCGATAACGACGTTCCACCTCATCATGAACACGCCAAACAGGACGAGTGCGACGCCGACCACCGCTCTTCGGATGGTGAGGCCCGGGAGCAGGAAGATGATGAACGGCACGAGATTGCCCAAGCCGTACTGAAGCACAAATATACTGGTGAAGTCCTTACCGTAGATGACGCTCCTGAGGATGTCCCAGGTCTTCACGGCGGTGTACCCTCTGAAGATAAGGTCGAGGAGTTCAAGGCTTATGGCGAAGATGAGGAAGAAGAGAAGGTATCTCGCCGTCATCCTTATGACGTGAATCTCTGTGCCCTTGATCTCTTCACTCGTTTCGACAACCCGGAAGGCAGGCTTCTTCCGAGAAGCAAGGAACTTCCGTATCTCCATGACGATGATGTAAGTGAGCATGCACAGTGCGATGCCGGACACTACCGCAGACATGATGAAGATGACTGGCATGAGGGGCGTCATCCAGAGGGCGTTCGCCTTTACCGAGCCAAAAATGAATCCCGCGTAACCGTGGAGAAAACAAGCCACGGGAATACCGATGCCTGCCAGCACCTTAACTGCCTTCTCGTCTGTGTGAAGCGCCTTTTCGCTCACATCATATGAGCCGAGCGTGAGGACCGAAAACACGAGGTGCCGTATTTTGTCTCCCGTTGTCTTGTCCCGCTTGTTGCGAAGGGAGAGGGCGGTCTCAACGAAGTGTTTTCTGTACACGAACCATAATTCAGCCGCAACTATGGACGCATATGTGGAAAACACGATGCCGAAGGCAGCAATGGCTGACGTGAAGTGAGGAGTCATCATGACGTAAATCCCCCTCTGGGGCTGCTGAAGATGCAGCAAGAGGGGCATCATGGCTACGGGCAGAAGAGCGAAGGAGAAGACGAGCGAAAAACGGGCGATATCCTTCAACTGCTTTACGCCGAAGACGTGGTACAGCGAGGAGAGCACGAAAGCCCCTGCCACAAGCCCTGTCATGAATGGGTACATGACGATCTGGATGCTCCAGTAGATGTATTCGTTGGGCGTGACGAAGAGTTCCTTTATCGTCCAGATCTCGCCGTGAACCATCCTACCTCACCTCCTCATCAAGGCCAAGATAATAGACCTGGGGTTTGGTTCCGTACTCGCTTTTCAGAATCCCGACCCGCTGGGTCATGATTATCTGCGTCACCGGGTCGTCGGGGTCCTTGATGTTCCCGACCATCCTCGCACCGAACGGGCAGGCGCCTACGCACGCGGTCTTCATCCCCTTGACGATCCTGTGGTAGCAGAAGGTGCACTTCTCGGCAACGTGGTAGACAGGATGGAAGAACCTGACGCCGTAAGGACATGCCATGATACAGTAGCCGCATCCGATGCACCAGGTCCGGTCCACGAGTACGACTCCGTCCGCTGTCTGATATGTGGCGCCTACGGGGCACACCTGCACGCAGGGAGGGTTCTCGCACTGGTTGCAGAGTTTCGGTACGAAGTAGGCCTTGTAGATGTCGTCGGGTTTGATGTCGTGGTAGTGTCCCTCCCCGAGATCGATCTTGCTCGTGGTGAACCCGTCCCTCGCTCCCTTGGGAGTGTCCGCGTAAACCTTTCCTTCTTTGGTGAGGACATACCGTTCAACCCAGGTCCTGGTCACATTCGCGTCGTAAGGGATCTCGTTCTCAATCTTGCATGCCTTCACACAGAGGCCGCACCCTACGCATTTCCGCGTGTCAACGACGAACACCCATCTCACATTGGATCGGTCCGCCTTAACAGCGGCCAGAATCTTCCCCGGACTCAGGATCTCCAGAGCGGTCAGGGGCAATGCCGCCGCTGCAGCGCCACCCAGGGCACATTTCAGGAAATTTCTCCGTGTGATCATCGGAATGCCTCCAGGTTAGGCTTGTGCGGGTTGTGGCATGTCGCACATTCGATATCAGGGTTGTGCGTCTCGGGGTCTATGCCTCGTATGTTAGCCCTGCCGCTTGACGGATACTTGAGAGGATAGTGGCACCGAAGACATTGTGCTCTGCTCTTGTCGATGCTCAACTTTGCTGGCTCCGACGGATGATCGAGCACAGGACCGTGGCAGTCTTCACAAAGTATGATCTTATGGGGTGACCTGTTCAAGCTATCATAATTCTCAGCGTGGCAGTCCTTACAATAGCCGTTGTCGAACTGATACTTGACCTTGAAGGCCTTCCAGTCGTCCTCGTTGCTCTTCCTGTGGAATCCGTACATGTATCCCCGCTCCCATATTCCGAAATCCTTGGGTACCACGAAGAGACGGGCCACTAATATGACGACCACAAGGCCGAGAAATACGAAAAGCGGTTTCAAGACATGGTTCTTCACGCAATCCCCCCCGGGGAAGGATGTTCAATAAATTCTATTATAAAGAACGGCCTCGCCAAAGGCAACGTATCCTGGAACCCTGGGCTTTCTTATGTCTTCTTGAATCTCATGGGGTTCCTGTACTCATGACACTTAGTGCACTGTTTCTGAGCCCTTTCCCCCTTTATGTCCCATATGTGGGGTTTATGGCAGTCTTTGCACCTCATATCCATCGCGAGATGGGCCTTGTGCACATTCGAACTGGGAGCATCCCCGTGACACGTCACGCAAACTTCGTCCCATTTCGGTCTCGCGCTTATATGCGGCTTATGGCACTCGTAACAGAACAATTCACGGTGCGGAGACCCTTCAGGACGCACGATCTTTATCGCCTTATCGACTGTCTCCGGCGCGGGGGCGAAGTATTCCGTGTCGATCCTCTGCGACCTCAGAAGCCTGTACATCCGCGCGGTCACATCCTCCGAACCGTGGCAGAAGAGGCATTTGTCCTGCTCAGGCCTCAGGTCCTTAGTTACGTCGCTGTGGCAGTTCAGACAGGGAAGTCCCTGCATCCCTGATCCATGCACCACTTTATCCTTATGGCAGTATAGGCAGAACCGCTCTTCCGGCAGGAACTGGTGCGCCACAAGGCCGTGACATTTCGAACACTCTATCTTCTCCTCCATGCCGTGCTTCTGATGGAAGTTCGATTTCTTGATGTTGTACGCCTGAGGGAACCTCTTGTTCGTCTGATAATGGCATTCTACGCAGAACTTGCCCGGAACAATCACCTTTCCGTGGCGGTCGGGCAGCACTTCGGGCCTGTCCACGACGAAGCTCACAAGGAGCTGCGTACCCTCTTTAGGAGAGAGGTGGTGGCACTCGTGGCAATTTATGCCTCTGTGGACACTCTTTTCCCATGATTTGAATGCTCCCTGCATGACATGGCACGCGACGCAGAAGGTCGGGTCGTTCCACGTGTAGTTATACACCTTGTAGCTGGCGATTCCGGTGCCCGTGAGTACAAACAGCAAAACCAACGCGAGGATTACCTTCGTCCTGGACGACAGGTTCTCGAACGCGGACACGATTTTCTTAACAAGGGTAAGGGGATTCCACATGCAAACCTCCGTGACTGATCAAACGGCCATTCATGGCGTTAGGGTATTCTTACTGCGTCGTTCTAAAGGCGTTATAAGCTGCTGCCACTGTTTTCTCCACATCAGCCGCCGTGTGTGCGAGGGAGATGAAGCCCGCCTCGAACTGCGAGGGCGCGAGATATATCCCCTGTTCGAGCATCTTCATAAAAAAGCGGGCATAGCGGGCCGTGTCCGAAGTCTTGGCCGTGGCATAATCGGTTACCTCTCTGTTGGTGAAATAGGTGCAAAACATGGTGCCTGCACGGTAGAAGCGTGTGGCGGCACCTGCACGTGTTGCGGCATCCCGCAACCCTTCCTCGAGGTGACGCATCGTCTGCTCGAGTCGTGCGTATGATTCTTTCCTTGCGAGGATCTTCAGTGTCTCTATTCCCGCTGTCATGGCGAGGGGATTGCCGGATAGTGTGCCGGCCTGATACACGGGACCCTCGGGGGCGATCCGCGACATGATCTCAGCCCTTCCCCCGTAAGCTCCTACGGGAAGACCGCCGCCGATGACCTTGCCGAGGCACGTCATGTCGGGGCGAATACCGTAATGGGCCTGTGCACCTCCGGCTGAGACACGAAAGCCGGTCATCACCTCGTCGAAGATAAGCACGATGCCGTGTTTCTCGGTCTCGCTCCTTAGGGTTTCGAGGAAACCGGGTTTCGGCAGCACGCACCCGATATTGCCGACGACAGGCTCGACGATAACGCAGGCAACCGACTTCCATTCCCTACGTACGAGTGCCTTAAACGATTTCGGGTCATTGAAAGGCAAAGTGAGGGTGTTCTTCGCATATGAACGGGGCACCCCAGGGCTGTCAGGGATGCCGAAGGTGGCAGCTCCCGAGCCAGCCTTAACGAGGAGGCCGTCCGCATGGCCGTGATAGCAGCCCTCGAACTTTATCACCTTGTCGCGCCCGGTGAATCCGCGGGCAGCCCTGATTGCGCTCATGGTCGCCTCCGTACCGGAGTTGACCATGCGGATCTTCTCTATGGAGGGGTACATGTCGACGACCCTCCGGGCGAGTTCGATCTCAAGGGGTGTCGGAGCACCGAAACTCGTTCCTTTGTCAACGGCCGCCTTCAGCGCCTTGACCACGGACGCATGGGCATGCCCAAGTATCATCGGTCCCCACGACAAGACATAGTCTATGAACGTGTTCCCATCTATATCTGAGATCTTCGAACCCCGTGCCTTCTGAATGAAAAGCGGCGAGCCTCCGACCGCTTTGAATGCCCTCACGGGGCTGTTCACGCCGCCAGGGAGCAATTCGAGCGCCTTCTTGAAGAGTGCCAGGGACTTTGTCCGTTTCATTCGCTACCCCCTCCAGGTGGGCTCCACCTCTCGCTAGAACGCTGTACCGACCATTGAGAATGGCGGCAGGGCTTCACACAAAGATAACAATTTATCATGAACATAGTATATTTGTCAAAATACGAGAGGTCTTATTTGCCCGAGCGGAAGAGAGACAGTAGAACCCGTCTCAAAATTCCCGCTGTCTTCATGCTCGGCTCTTTTTATCATTCCGGCGCAGGCGGGACCCCAGGTTTTCCAAGCCGATCTGGATGCCTGCTTCCGCGGGGCTCGACGTCTTCTTGACGGCAAACTGATTTCCAGATAGGTCTACATGAATATAACAGCCGCGGCATGAAGGAGTGCGTGCAAGAAGCTGCTTTCGTTGGCGTGGAACCTGAGCGCAGGACTTGTGCTACAATTATTATCCGCAGACGTCGAGACTGCGCAGGCTGCGAGAAAAGATGCGAGCGCGTGCTTATGGTCCGACGGCTGACACAGGTCAAAAGGGGGGAGACAGGATGAAGCGAATCGCGTGGGTAGCAGTGATGATCATGATGCTGGCCGCAGGCGCTTACGCCGAGCAGGCAGAGCAGACGGGGCAGAAACCGCAGCTTAAGCCGATGCCTGGACAGCAGATGCAGATGGGCGGCATGAGGCATGGCGTCATGGGAGATATGCAGGGTTACCACGTCATGATGCACGACTATGCCGAAATCATGACCGGTATTCTGTCAATCCAGGAGAAGATTATTTCGGGCGTGAATCCCTCCGAGAAGGAGGCGCTTCTCAAAGAGATCTCCCTCCTGAAAGGCAGGCTTGAGCAGACGCAGAGAACTTGCTGCATGCAGATGGGAACGGGTATGGGCCAGCAGCCCGCTATTGAGGGCATGCAGCCTCAGGACTCGCCACAGAAGGACGCGCCGCACCAGCACGTACACTGATGAACCTTCGGCACGGGCAGACTACTTGTTTCATCCTGTCCGTGCCGCACGGTCGGCTGACAGAGTAGGCAGCGGCGTCTCACTGGGGAAGCATACTCATGGAAATGAAGAAATTCATCTCACAGGATCATTTTGCACACCATCTCGGCATTGAGGTGACAGAGCACGGGCTCGGCACAGCGCGGGCAAGGATGAAGGTCGGGCGTCATCACCTCAACAGCGCAGGTACCGTGCACGGCGGGGCGATTTTCTCCCTCGCAGACGCGGTGTTCTCAGTTGCCTCGAACTCACACGGAACTCTCGCCGTAGCCATCAACGTGAGCATTTCCTATTTCAAGGCGGCGAGTGAGGGGATGCTTTATGCGGAGGCGGAAGAGGCTTCGTTCAATCCAAAACTTGCCACCTACCTCATCAGGATCCACGACGGGAGCGGGGCGCTCGTTGCTTTTTTTCAGGGAACTGTATACAGGAAAAAGCAGAAGCTGAGCGAACTGCCGGGATAGGGACTTTCACGGGTCACCCCCCCCGCCTTGGTCAAGCCGGACCACAACCCTACTCGCCTTAAGATCTCACCCTTGCCACCGATATATAGAGATGATGGCTGGAGCGAGGTGATAAAGCGGCTGCCGCTGATGACCTGCGCCTGGATTTGCACGCACACAATGGGCTCGTGACGTCTGCGAACCTTGAGGTACGGGGACTATCTATGATCGATGCGCACAAAACGAGAGAAGAGTTGTTAGCTGAGGTAAGGGAACTGAGACAAGAGGTGGAGAGGCTAAGGACGTCGGAACAGCGTCTCAGGAAGGCGGAAGCGCACCTGCGGAACAGTGAGGAAAGATTCGGCGATCTGTTCGAGTATGTCAACGATCTGATTCAGTGTGTTGATCCTCAGGGCCACTTTGCGTATGTCAACCGAGCGTGGAAGGAGACCCTCGGATACTCCAACGACGAGATCAGGGGACTGACGATCTTCGAGGTCCTTGATCCTGCATGCAAGGATCACTGCATGGAGATTTTCGGCCGCCTCATGGCCGGAGAGAAGATCGAGCGCGTGGAGGTCACCTTCCTCGCCAGGGACGGCAGGAAGGTTGACCTCGAGGGCAGTGTCAACGTGAAGTTCGTCGGCGGCACACCGCGATCGACCAGGGGAATCTTCCGCGACATCACCGAGCGCAGGAAACTGGAGGAGGAACTGCGGTCCCTCCTCTTGAGAGACGAACTGACCGGGCTTCACAACCGCAGGGGGTTTCTGGCCCTCGCTGAACAGCAGAGAAAGACCGCCAATAGATTGAATAAGGGGCTCGTGCTTATCTATTGCGACCTCGACGATATGAAGAAGATCAATGACACCCTCGGTCACAGGGAAGGAGACCGTGCCCTGGGCGACGCGGCGAAGCTTCTCAGAATGAGCGTAAGAGAGTCTGATGTCGTGGCGCGCATCGGCGGCGATGAGTTCGCTATCCTCGCCATGGATGTGGATGATGTGGACGCGCAGGAGATAATTGCACGCCTGCAGGATAACATCCACCACTTCAACGAGTCGGCAGGACGTCCCTTCGTCATTTCGCTCAGCACAGGCGTGTCGGTGTTTGACGATGACCGCTACCGCTGCATCGATGAAATGTTGGCGCACGCTGATGGCGTGATGTACCAGGAGAAGAAACGTAAGCGCATGATACATGCGAGAGGAATTTCTCGCCGGAGCGGGATTCACTGAGAGGATGGGTATCTGACGCACTGATTTGTCGCGCGGCGCGGCGAACGACAGCGTTCCTTCTTTTACTGTTCGCGGTGGAATTGATGGGATCGGTCCGATTCTTGTGCATTTCTTGGCGGCTGACTTAAAATATAAGAATCTCGTTCGTTGCAGCGCATGGACGTCCACGTGTGGTGAGATGTCAGATTCGCGGGGGGCAGGCAACAGTGGAAATTGACGTTTCTCTTGATCACGACTCCCTTTCGTTACCCGTTGAAAATCCCTACGCTCTTGACATGGATGCGCTCATGGATGCGATTGAGAGGTTTGTCTCTTCAAAGGGGGCTACCCTCGACGGTCTCGAAATCGGAGGACTCATCCCGGGCATGGTGAAGGGCATTGCGGGGTGTGAGCGTGGCTGCCCGGCAGATGCCCTTGGCTTTGTCAGGAGGGGCTACGGTGGCTTCAAGCTCTCTTATGTCGAGGGGGGCATACTCACCGCGACAGCCACGATCTCGGGTGGCAGGAATGTCTCTATTAAGGTATTCCCGGATTTCTGAATGCTCTTGTTAGTCCTGTCCTCGCCTTCGGCTCACGGTTGATCTCAGCCTCAATTAGTGTCTGCGTAAACAGTCGCGTCTTGTCACGGTCCAGCGAGACCGGACAATCCATAAGTCTCTGGAAAGCCTGGATTCCATCCTCTGATTTGATCGGGGGGATCAAGTCGGGGAATCACAGATCGCTCAGGCCGTAGTTCATCGACGGGCGCTAACTGACCTGTCTCTTCATCTCCCCTAAGCTGGCTCAGATGGGTGATTTGTGAGCGGTCTCCCTCAACTGCTTGCAGATTGTGACCATACATCCTGGGCAGGCGTCTTCGTCGACGTTATTGACCTCTGAAACCGTATCTCAAATGGTGAGTTGTGAGCACCTCTTGTCCGTGATATGCTAAGAAGCAAATGAGTCGACGCATCGAGGCAAGGAGCAGAGTTCGCCCGGGGAGTAACGATGAGCCGAAATAGAAAGACCGCGGAAAACAGAAGGATCGATGAAAATACTGGCCACAAGGTCTTCTGGAAGCAGTGGGGGCCTTATCTGAGTGAACGACAGTGGGGCACGGTCCGGGAAGACTACAGCGCAGACGGCGACGCCTGGGCCTACGTCACGTTCGACCAGGCGCGCTCACGCGTCTACCGGTGGGGGGAGGACGGCCTCGGCGGCATATCCGACGCGAAGCAGAATCTCTGCTTCGCCGTGGCACTCTGGAACGGGAATGACCCAATTCTCAAGGAGCGACTTTTCGGGCTGAACAACAGGGAGGGTAATCACGGCGAGGACGTGAAGGAACTCTACTATTACCTGGACAACACCCCTACCCATTCCTATATGAAATTCCTCTACAAGTATCCTCAGAGGGAGTTCCCTTATGCGCTGTTGCGAAGTGCCAATCGCACGCGGACGAGGCGCGACCCTGAGTTTGAGATAGCCGACACAGGCGTTTTCGACGAGAACAGGTACTTCGATGTCTTTGTCGAGTACGCGAAAGCCGGCCCGGATGACATCCTGGTCAGGATAGAGGCCTTCAACAGGGGTACGGATTCAGCATTTCTCGTGGTGCTGCCGACACTATGGTTCAGGAACACGTGGCTGTTCAGGCTCGTGAAAAGGAAGCCGGAGATCAGGCGTGTCGAGGGTGCTGACTCTTGGGGTCATGTAATTGCAACACACGAGAAACTTGGCGACTACGTTCTTTACTTCGAAAAGGGCGACGGGATCCTCATGACGGAAAATGAGACGAACCGGGAGCGCGTGTTCGGG
>JBLMXV010000001.1:0-16158 GCA_050257935.1 Chloroflexota bacterium | reverse complement strand
GCGCGGAAAGGGTCGGCGCGTCGGTCATCCCGATCTCCAGCGGGAACACTGCACGCCAGATCAAGATCATGCAGGACTTCAAGACGACCGCACTGATCTGCACCCCCAGTTATGCCCTCCTGATAGCCGATACGATCAGGGAGCTGGGGATCAGCATCAATTCACTCTCGCTTAAGTACGGCCTCTTTGGTGCGGAGCCGTGGTCCGAGGCGATGCGGAAGGAGATTCAGGACAAGCTGAAGATCGTCGCCACCGACAACTACGGTCTCAGCGAGGTCATGGGGCCCGGCGTGGCAGGCGAGTGCCTTGAGAGGAATGGCCTGCACATCAACGAGGATCATTTCCTCGTCGAGGTCATCGACCCGCAGACTTTAGAGCCAGTGCCCCCGGGACAGACCGGCGAACTCGTCATTACGACACTGACGAAGGAGGGATTCCCGGTCATCCGCTACAGGACCAGGGACCTCACGAGGCTCATGCCGGATCCATGCCCCTGCGGGAGGACCTTTGTGAGAATGGGAAAGGTGATGGGCCGCTCCGATGACATGATCAAGATCCGGGGGGTCAACGTCTTCCCCTCTCAGATCGAGGCGGTACTCGTAGAGATCGAAGGGACCGAGCCTCACTACCAGGTCGTCGTGGAGAGGAAAGCGGGCGTTGACGAACTGACCGTCCTCGTCGAAGTGTCTGAATCGATCTTCTTTGATGAGATGAAGAAGCAGCGTGAGCTGATCGACGGCATCAAGGCGCGTCTTTACGCGGAACTCGGCATAGCCGTGCACGTGAAGCCCGTTGAGAGAAAGACTATCGAGAGGTTCGAAGGCAAGGCGATCAGGGTCATCGACAACAGGAAATTCTGACTGTCTACCTTGGCATTACACAGAGCGCCGCATGGGACATGGCGGAGATGCCGGAAACCTTTCTGTTGCGATACCGCATTGCTCGTAAGACCACGCTTGAGGGCATCGTCGTTCCGCACTAACAGTAGATTCGAAGAGAACTCACTATGAATTGAATCTCATCGCATTCAGAAAGGATTGGAGGCGCTCCGCCCTGCTACAAAATGCAGCTGTCAGATCTAGTGAGCCCTCATCTCACGAGCATCTTTGCATCCAGCACCATGCAGCCCTCGGGATACAGAGCAACGGGATTCAGATCGAGCTCTTCGAGCGGGCCCGAAGCGATGAGATGTGAGACCGTCACGATGACGCCGAGGAGAGCCTCCAGGTCAATCGGGGGGCGACCCCGGAATCCTTTCAGAAGAGGGTATCCCCTGACTTGAGCCACGAGCCACTGTGCCTCGTCCCTGCTCAGCGGTGCGAGCGCGAAGGCGACATCCCTGAAGAGCTCGACGAAGACACCGCCGAGACCGAACATCACGACCGGCCCGAACTGTGCATCCCTGATCCCTCCGATGATGACCTCGACCCCTGCCGGGGCCTGCTCTTCAACGAGCACCCCCTCGGCGTCTTTGATCCTCGATATCTCTGTAACGGCGCCTCGCAATCCCTCTCTGTTCATTATACCCGTCCTCACGCCCTTCACCTCGCTCTTCGAAACTATCTTAGAGGACGCGACCTTTGCGACGACCGGAAAGTGAAGGCCCTCAGGGATGGTGCCGGTGGCGGCCTCATCTGACGGGATGAGCACACCGCGAGGCACGGGGAGACCGATCTCTCCCAGGAAGGCTTTCGCCTCGTGCTCTGGGATCGCCACCCTTTCCTTCCCATCAAGAAAAGTTCTCAGCTTATCATCGAGTGCACGATGAGGGGCCGCGTGCTCTGTCATGTCCTTCGCCATTCAGAATCCCTCGTCCGTGACGTATGACAGTTCCTGATTGGTGTCTGTCCATAAACTCGTGAATTCCGGTCTGTTTGCATTCCGGCCTGTCCGGAATCGTTCTTTTCGAAATGATTCCCGACGCCCCCGCCTCAAGTGCGGGGTTTGGAATGACAAATTAGAGCTAGTTTGCACACAGACACTAATTATAGCATCGCTTCGTCCCAAGCCTTCGTATGTGCAGCATTTTGAGGGAGAGATACCGACGAAGATCGCTTGACGACGCTGAAAACGGGGTGATAGACTTGCTCGGTCCGACCTAGGGTTGCGATCCGTCGGGATGGTGTTCAGTTTCTTCTCACCGGACGCAGACATTCAGCACGCCGCATGGAGGAGACGATGAAGCCGAAAGGTTGCTCTGCCCGATCCGTCTTGATCCCCCTCACGCTTCTCTGTGCATACATACTCTGCTCATGCGCGGCGGTACCTGTCCTGCGAACCCAGGGCGCCACCCCGGCTGAGGTGAACGGGACTTTCACCGTGTTTCTCTATGGTGCAAGGTACTCTGAAGACATCGAAACGGTGGCAATCCTCGACCGGGAAGGAGATCCTTACACTTTCGTCATTCGCGCACCTGACTACGACTACAAAGTGATAAGGGGGATGACCGGAGAGGAGGCCCTATCGAGAGCGACGGAATTCGTGAGCTTTCATCACGCCGTCAGGGATACCCATCTGGGAAGGATCCTCGACTTTGCTGGCAACACGATTGGGTTCGAGGTGAGGCCGCTCTATTTGCCTCTCGAATTCGGTTATTCTGATGTCCTTTATGTGGCATACCACATCACTAACGGGACAGTGATGGTGAGGGTATCACTTAGGTCCGAGGTAAGACGCAGGTTGTACGACGAAGAGAGGCCCTTCCTCCTCAGGCACCGATGGTGACATAACCGCAGCGGCGGTACCAGATGAAGGAACACGCTGACCGAGAAGGCCCGCGCTACACAACCGCCTTAAAGAACTTCTTGCCTGCGCCGCACACCGGGCACTTCCAGTCATCGGAAAGGTCTTCGAACCTCGTCCCCGGAGGGATCTTCCCCTTCCTGTCACCCTTGGCAGGATTATAGATATAGCCGCAGTTCACCGTCTGGCACTGCCACATCCCTTCGGTTTCAGACATTCCGGCCCCCCTTACCGAGCATTACAGCGGATAGAGCGTCTCATCCACCTTCGGTGCCGCCTTCTTCCCCGCCTTCCTGCCCCTGTGCTCCATCACAAAGGGTTCCTCCCCTTCGAGCAGGTCACCCATCTCCTCTTCTATCTTCTCCGGATCTTCGCCCCGTTCCAGGCGCCTCAGCGCTTCCTCCATCCCGGCTCCCATGCTGAGGCCCGTCGCATCGGTGAGTTTCCTCATGAGTGCCGCCGTCTGACGCGGATCGTCCTCGTTGATGCCCTCAGCCTCGCTTGCAAGAAGCGACATCGCCTTCTCCATCTTCGCCTCGTCGAATGACGGCAAATCGGCATCGACATCTTCCTCCTTCCGGCCCGACACCGTCGAGAAGAGGGACATGATGCGCTTGACCTTCACGGTCTTGCAACGCGGGCAGTTCGGCACTTTTTCCGTGTTCACCGACCTTGAAAAGAACTTGTACACCGTGTTGCATTTTCTGCAGTAGAACTCATAGATCGGCATGGCGCTCTCCTGATTGTGTGATACGGAAGAACATCGGAAATCAATCAATTATACCAGACAGATAGCCGTCAGTACAGGTGAAGGACGACTCAGCGACTCATGAGCGCCCGCAGCCCTCTCACCGCTCTCTCCGGTGACGGAAAGGCCGGGATGCCGGCCTTTTCCATGAGCGACTTCAATTTCCTGCCGAGAGGATTGAGCGTCGTATAGAGCACAAGCGGTTTCCCCGCCCTCTTCCTGAAGTCTCCTATGAACTGTCCCAGTCTCTCGCTGAGGCCGGGGACTCCGGCGAGGGCTATGACGAGGAAGCCGTCATAACTGTCCCTGAGTTCTTCCAGCGCTGCGAGATATTCCTCGTCCCTCACCTGTGCCGTGAGGTCCAGCGGGTTGCGTATCGAGTAAAACTCGGGAAAGATTCCCCTGAGCCTCTCCGACTTGTCGACCGGCAGTTCGGCAACATCGAGACCCTGCCGCATGCACTCGTCGGCTGCAAGCACGCCCGAGCCGCCGCCGTTCGTGACAATGCAGATACGATTGCCTGGAAGCGGTCGTTGATGGGAAAGGGCCTTGGTCGCATCCATGAGCTCGTCGAAATCCCCCGCCTCCCGGACACCGAACTCCCTCATTACCGAGCGAAACACCTCGTATCTGCCTGCAAGCCTCCCGGTGTGAGAAAAGGCGGCAGCCTGTCCTCTCTCTCCTTTGCCGGCCTTGAGCACCAGGAGCGGCTTTTCACTTGCGAGGTCCCTTGCCGCCCCTATGAACCTCCTGCCATCCGCCACCGACTCAACATACGACACGACCACATCGGTGCGGCGGTCACGGGCAAGGTATGCGTAGAGGTCCACCTCATCGACATCGACCGCATTGCCGTAGCCGACAGCCTTCGAAATCCCCCCATTCCAGTCGTGGATTGCCTCGAAGAGGCAATGGAGCACGGCGCCGCTCTGTGAAACCACTGCAACGTTGCCTCGCTTCGGTCGCCTGAGCCGTTCGTGGGGTATAAAAAGAGTATCGAGTTTCCGGTACGGGTTGAAGATGCCCATGCAGTTTGGTCCCAGCAGCCTCATGCCGCTCGTCTTTCCGATCTCCCTCACCTTGTCCTGAAGCCCCTTCTCGCCTGCCTCGGCGAACCCCGAGCTGATCACCACGGCGCATTTTGCCTTACTGGCGAGGTCCTGCAGGATACCGGGCACCTCATGGGCCGGCCTCATGATGAGGGCGAGATCGACAGGCTCGGGCAGATCATTCACCGCTCTATAGGCCCTCACACCCATCAACTCGTCGTACTTTGGGTTCACTGGATACACTTTCCCGCCAAACGACAGGAGGTTCCTGAGGAGCACCCCGCCCAGTTTGATCTCTGTGTGAGCAGCGCCCACAAAAGCGATCGACCGGGGAGAGAAAAAACAGTCGACGCTCATGCGCTCTCGATGAAGAGCCTCGCCGGGTCTTCGAGATAACCGATCACCTTTGTAAGAAAGACGGCTGCGTCGACACCGTCTGTGACCCTGTGGTCGAAGGTCAGCGACAGGGGCAGGATTTTACGTATGACGATCTTTCCATCCCTGACCCACGGCTTGTCGGCGATTCTCCCTGTGCCGATGATCGCCACGTCCGGATAGTTGATGATCGGTGTCGCGAAGGTGCCGCCGAAATGTCCGTAGTTGGTGAACGTGAAGGTGCTGCCCTTCAACTCTTCAAGGGATATCTTCCGCTTCTTGGCGCGTTCGGACAACCTCTGGATCTCGTCAGCGAGCTCGAGGATCGTCTTCCTGTCAGCGTTCTTTATCACAGGAACCAGCAGGCCGTCTGGCGTGTCGACGGCCATACCGAAGTTGTAATACTTCTTGACGATCACCTCTTCCTTTTCCTCGTCCACCGATGCGTTCAGGAGGGGGTGTTCGTGGAGTGAATGCAGTACCGCCTTGATGAAGAACGGCATGAAGGTGAGATGTAGCCCCTTCCCCAGCAGGTCCTTCATCTCCCGTTTTCTCAGGGCCGAGAGTTCCGTGACGTCAGCCTCGTCCATCCCTGTCACAAAGGCGGTCATTCTCTGAGAGGTCAAGAGGTTCTTTGCGATGGTCTTTCTCAATCCCCTCATCGGACTGCGTTCAACCACGCCGTATTGGTCCTCCGCCTTCTTCGCCCTCTCAGACGCCACGCGGACATCCTCCGCCGTGATACTTCCTCCGGGCCCGGACCCCCTGATACCGTCCAGGCTCACGCCGAGGTCCTTTGCAAGGCTCCTCACCGCAGGGGTGGCGAGTATCTCTTCTTCAGCCTCGGGGAGGACGCCCACCACAGACACTGATTTAGGTTTTTCAGGCGCAGGCACCGCCTCTCCCTCCTCTGCTATGACCATCAGCACCTCTCCGACCTTCGCAGTTTCCCCTTCACGCTTGTGAATCTTCAGCACCTTCCCTTTCCTGGGGGAAGGAACCTCGACGATCGCCTTATCGGTCTCCACTTCAAGGATGACCTGGTGTTCGTCCACGCTTTCACCCTCCCTCACCACCCACTTCCTGACTTCTCCTTCGGTGATGCCCTCCCCGAGATCAGGCAACAGGAATTCAAATGGCATATCTCCGCTCCTCGTTCATAGTGGCGACGTTCCCGGCATCATACTGAAGAGCCGGGCCATGGCAAGAGCGCACCCTAAGGAGTGCGACTACTCTGCGAGTTACCGGCTCTCTGTCATTCCGGTTGAGGGCATGACAGATGCCCGTAGTTTTTGGACAGACACTATTCTTATAATTTATTTGGCTCGCCGCAGGGTGCAGCCTGCGAAACAAAGCTTCTTCCGTCTGGGGAAAGGGCGATCTGAGTTAAAGGATAGCATGCAAAAAGACGATAGTCAATTTAGCCTGGTATTCACGAATTCCAGGACGTATCACTACGTGCAGGCGCTCAAGTGCATGAGTTCAGTCAGCCTCACGTTGCGTGTTCAGAGCGGTCGGTGATCGCCACTGCGATACTGTGATACAATGCAATCGATCCAACAGGAGGTCTGCCGTATGACACACAGATCCCTTCGACATGCCCTGATGTGCGTCCTTGCACTCGTCCACATCCTCCTTTTTCTGAGGGTCGACGCCTTGGCCGAGCCAGGGAAGCATTTTCTCTGGAAGGTCCAATCCTCTTCCGGAACAGCCTATCTGCTCGGCTCCCTACACTTCCTTAGGCGCGACGCCTACCCTCTGCCGCGGTCGATCGAAGATGCCTTTGACTCTTCGGAAATCCTCGTCGTCGAGGCAAACATTAATGATCTGAGCCGCGTTGACGTGGCGAAACTGCTGGAGCGCGCGTTTTACGAGGGCGGTGACTCCCTTGAAAGGCACCTTTCGAAAGAGACATATGATGCCGCTCGCAGAAGGCTTGAGGACAACGGACTGCCTCCACAGCTGGTCAACAGGCAGAAACCTTGGTACGCTGCCCTCACGCTCACATCCCTCGAACTCATGAAGATGGGGTTCGACCCTAACTACGGGATTGACTCGTACTTCCTCACTAGGGCGGGGGGGAGAATGAAAATCGTCGAACTCGAGAGCATCGACTTCCAGGTTGACCTGCTTTCCGGATTTTCGGACAGGGAGCAGGAACTCTTCCTCAAGTACAGCATCTCTGACCTTGATCTCATCCGTTCCGAGGCCGACACCCTCCTCAGGGTATGGAGGAACGGCGATGTCCGTGGCCTCGAGTCTCTCCTCGGGAAAAGCGCTGCCAACGAACACGGCATGTCATCGATTTATGAAAAGTTGTTCTCCGCGAGGAATGCACAGATGACTTCAAAGATCGAGGGGCTCCTGAGGATGCGGGACACCTGTTTCGTGATCGTCGGAGCGGGCCACCTCGTGGGCGAAAAAGGGATTCTCGAGGCCCTCAAGAGGAAAGGATACTCCGTTCACCAGCTCTGAGGCCTTTCGCCGCTACTGAACTTTTCCGCACACCTCACGCGGCCATCTCACGGCCGACACATGGGTTAGCCTCGGCAGATTAGCGTCGGACAAATTCTGACAAGACGTCGGCACGAAGTCTGACAAAAAAAAGAGGCTTTTCCCGATATTCCTTTCGCCCTAAGTTGGATATAATGATCGCAAGGCACGGCCCCGCGGCATTGCAACGTCGCCACTCATACCGTAAGGCAAGCATAACGCCAGAACCGACTGGAATCGCGGAATGGACAGGGACATAAGATCTGACGATAGTTTTGACGACACCATACCGTACTGGGCGGAAGAGACTTCTCTGGACGACCCTTCCTCTTACCACGCGCTCCCCGGGGGAGAGAAGTGGCCGGCTGGGCCCGGTCTTCCTGCCGAGGCCCTTCCGCTGGAGGACCACGAAGCTTTCTGCGAGCGCCGTCCTGACTTCGAAGCGTGGGTCGAGGAGGAAAGTGGTGTTGATAGCTTCAAGACACTCCTGAGCATTTACATACACGACGTGGAAAAGATCCCTCTTCTCACCAAGACCGGAGAGATCGAACTCTCAAAACGGATTGTAGAGGCGAGGAGGAAGATGGTCAGGGGTATCTTCTCAATGCCCGGCGCAGTCGAGATCCTTGCTTCACTGGTGATGCCGGTGCGTGACGGAGACATCCCGCTCTCCGAGGTGGTGCGCAAGAACGGCGAAGAGAGGGAGACATACGCGGAGTCACGTGCGCGATTCTTCAGGCTGATGCGGAGAATCCGGCTCGCGCACCGCGCGATCTCATCTGCGACTGCCTGCATCGTGGCAGGGAGGAAGAAACGGCCTCGCGCGGACGTTACTGCGAATCGCACTGAAAAACTCTTCCTCCTGATCGACCAGCTTAACCTCCAGGATGCTCTCCTCTGCTCGTTTCCTGCGCGCCTCGGCGTTCCCGGCGCCGCCTCACGCGGCAACGGCGACAGCGGCAGTGAAAGACTCTCTGCCGGTCGTCGGAGGGGCACATCGGGAGTCGCGATCAGACTCTTTCGCGAAGGGCTCGTCGAACTCGAGAAGACCAAGAGAGTCCTCGTTGAATCGAACCTGAGGCTCGTCATCGCCATAGCTAAGCTCTATGCTGGCAAGGGACTCGACTTTACCGACCTCGTTCAGGAGGGCAACATAGGCCTGATGAAGGCCGTGGAGAGGTTCGACTACAGGAGGGGCTGCAGGTTCAGCACATATGCGACGTGGTGGATACAACAGAGTATGGACAGGGCAGTCCAGAACCATTCGAGAACCGTGAGACTGCCGGTCCATGCGATCATGACGATACGGAAGATCTCGCGGGCTGCGTCCGAGTTGACCCAGGAGCACTTCCGTACCCCTTCCCCCGAAGATGTGTCGTCGAAGCTTTCAATCCCCCCGGGTAAAGTCGTCGAGGCCCTCGTCTTCGCGAGGCAAGCCGTGTCCCTCGACGCGCCGGTCGGAGAGGATGGTCTCTGCCTCGGAGACATCATCGAGGGAAACGCAACGCCTTCCCCATTGGAGCTTATGGTGGAAAAAACCCTTCGCGACCGTGTGGACACACTTCTCGGCGTACTCAGGCCTCAGGAACTTAACCTTGTGAAGAGGAGATTCGGCATCGGAGATGAGCAGCCGCACACCCTCGCTGAGCTTGCTGCTGAGATGGACGTATCGAGCGAAAGGATACGCCAGATGCTCGTCACGTCGATCAATAAGCTGAGAGGGTCACCGGAGTGCGTGGAACTGAAGATCTTCCTGTGAAGAACGCTTTCCTTTGCTGAACTGAGGAAGCATGCAGACAGGTCCTGTTGCTGGTGCAGCGGAACGGCGTTGTGAGGAGACCGTATATATGGAAGATGTTAGAATACCCCCCACTATGTTGGCCGAACAGGAAGAACGTCCCCTGCCGCGCAGGTCGTCACGATCATGAGAATCCTGATCGCTGACGATCACGCCGTGGTGCGGGCAGGGCTCAAGCAGATAATCGCCGATGCATTTGACGCCGAACTCGACGAGGCGACAAACGGGTACGAGGTGCTCGATAAGACATGGAAGGACGGTTATGACGTGATCGTACTCGATATCGCCATGCCTGGAAAGAGCGGCCTTGACGTGCTGAAGGAACTCAGGGCACAGAAGCCTCGGTTGCCCGTTCTGATCCTGAGCATGTACCCTGAGGAGCAGTACGCAGTCAGAGTCCTGAAAGCGGGTGCCTCGGGATATCTCACAAAGGAGAGCGCCCCTGCAGAACTCGTGACCGCGATACGGAAAGTCAGCCAGGGCGGCAAGTACGTCAGCGGTTCCCTGGCGGAGCGCATGGCATTTGGTCTCGAGGTGGGAGCCGAGAAGGCGATCCACGAGCAGCTTTCAGATCGGGAGTACCAGGTATTCTGCATGATCGCTTCCGGAAAGACACTCAAGGACATATCCGAAGAGCTGGCATTGAGTGTAAAAACGATCAGCACATACCGCTCCCGCATTCTCGAGAAAATGGGTATGAAAAGCAACGCTGAGCTGACCCATTACGCCATCAAGAACCAGCTCGTCGACTAGTCCGGCCTCCATTAACCAGGCGTCAGGGCTACGAGAGCTCAAGTCCTTTCAATGGATGGATTCCCTTGGATATGCTGCGTCCTTCCTCAGCGGTCTGTGTGTACATCTGACTGCACGACGTTATGGAACTTTGCAACGGTGTGGTTGAAATGTCCTTTTCTCCTTCTCGACGCTGGCTGGATCGCATGATTTGTGACTCATGGCATGAGTCACAACAGCCACGCGACGGTTTCGACCTGTTGTAGGAAGATTTCTGTCATTCGAGTGCCATTTTTCCTACACAAAAATCAGTCGATTACCGATTCCAACCCTTTGTCACTCATGAAATAATAGTAAAAGGTGCCCAACTTCCCGGGGGCCGCCTGCCTGCCGCAAAGGAGGAGTTGATGCACTGCCCTTTCCTGAAGGATGGATATTTTGGAACGTGTGATGCCGTTGAGTTCACGCACGTTCCGGGAATCGATCAGTTGTGCTCGTACTGTGTGAGGTCCGAACACATCCTGTGCCCTTATTACAGGCTCGCGAAGTCCATCCCTGCACGCCGGGCGTCCGGCACCGTGATCGAGCCTCTTTCGTGCTCCGCTTCCCTGACAGCCCATGACCGATAGACTGCGCGCTTGCCTCAGGCACTCTCTTCAGTACAATCGAGGTGGTACGAGGTCTCGGACATCGTCACACAGGTTGACGTGACAATTTGGAAGACGGCGCTGCAGAGATCGACTATCGAGGAGGTCTGAAATGGCAAAGAAAGAACCGAAGGAACTGATGAAGGTTGAGCCATCCAGGGCGGTGTCTCCATTCGAAGAGATGGAACGGTGGTTCGAGGATGTTTTCAGGAGGCCTGCCTGGTGGCCAAGGCTGAGGATGCCTGAAATGGAAGAAATGATGCCCGCCGTGGACATCTTCACCGAGGCGGACAGTGTCGTGGTGAAGGCGGAACTCCCGGGCATCAAGAAAGAGGATCTCGACGTGAGCGTGACCGACGAAATGATCACTATCTCCGGGGAGAAGAAAAGGGAAGAGAAGGTGGAAAAGAAGGACTACTACCGCATCGAGCGTTCCCACGGTTCTTTCAGTCGCTCCTTCCGAGTCCCCGCCGGCGTTGACACCGGCAAGGCGAAGGCTCAGTTCAAGGACGGCATTCTCGAGATACGAATGCCCAAGCTGGAAGGGGCAAGGGAGAAGAAGATATCCGTCGAATGAGCACATGTTTCACGCGCCAAGGAAATCAATGACATCCTTAAGAACTTCTGAGCCGCCTTGCGCACGTAGTATCCCAGACAGAAGGGCGGGGAACCGGCCGCCGACCTCTCACCCTTCAGGCGGACGATATGACATCAACTCCGTTGCGGTGAGTCGCCGGACTGCGCACATCGCCATGCATGGATGCGCATCGGTTCCGTGGACCGTATGACCTTAGTCCGGGAAGTGATGAATCTCATGCTCTCCCTCGGTTTTGTGTCCAGGACCGTCGGTGACGACGGCAGGGAACGCAGAACTGTTCAGGAAGTGAGCCAGCAAGCCCAGTCACAACATGGGAAACACACGGAAGGAGGTGGTGGGACGGTGAAGATCGGGACAGCCATTGCTCTGGACACGCTGGTGAGCTCGATTAAAAGGTTCGACTCACAGGCCCCTGCTGAGACGCAACTCAATGAGGCGAAGATCGTTCGTGAGTCTGCCGCAGTCCTCGCGAACGCCGAGGAAGATGATCTCGTCACGGTACTGACTGAGTTCAGGAAAAAGACAGCCGGCAGCGGCTGATACCCGCGCGCCCTGCCGCGTTACAGGCACGCTGCGTACCGGGGCAGGTCGCCCACGATGTCCGTGCCAGGAAGGCTGCGGGCCTGTTCAGAACAGCCCCTCTATCGAAAGATAACGCTCGCCGGTGTCGTAGCAGAAGGTGAGGATCCGGCTTCCCTCCGGAACCTCACCGAACTTCCTCGCCACTGCCGCAAGCGCTGCGCCGGAGGAGACACCGACGAGGATGCCTTCCTCTTTCGCACATCGCACCGCGTACTCGAAGGCTTCCTCCTTCGTTACCTGGATGACGCCGTCGAGGACCTCCCGGTGCAGGGTCCCGGGAATAAATCCTGCGCCAATCCCCTGTATCGGATGGGGCCCCGGTTTGCCGCCGCTTATCACAGGCGACAGCGCAGGTTCCACGGCATAAACCTTGAGCTTCGGGAACCGCTTCTTGAGCACCTCGCCGCAGCCGGTGATGTGGCCCCCCGTTCCCACGCCGGTGATCAGATAGTCGATTCCCTCAGGGAAGTCCGCGAGGATTTCCTGCGCGGTGAACTCACGATGTGCCGCGATATTCGCCTCGTTCTCGAACTGGTGAGGCATCCATGACTGCGGCACTTCCTGAAGCAGTTGAGATGCCCTCTCGATCGCTCCCTTCATGCCCAGTTCCCTGGGGGTCAGGACAAACTCTGCGCCATAGGCGGACATGAGTTTTCGGCGCTCCACAGACATGGATTCGGGCATGACGAGGATCAGCCTGTACTTCCTCACTGCCGCCACCATTGCGAGACCGATACCAGTGTTCCCCGAGGTCGGCTCAACGATGACACTGCCTTTCTTCAGGATCCCGCGCCTCTCGGCATCCTCTATCATTGAGAGGGCGATGCGGTCCTTTATACTCCCGCCCGGGTTGGCACGCTCCAGCTTCATCCACACCTCCGCACGGTGGTCATAAAGGTTCTGGATCTGCACATGATGGGTGTTTCCAATGGTCTCAAGAATGCTCTTCACTCTCATCTCTGCCTCCTCGCTCTTCTGTCTGCCTAGTACTTCAACACCTCTTCGATGGCACCCCTGATCCTGTCGCGAGTCGGCAGGTAATGCTCCTCAAGCTTCGGCAGGGGCATCACGACGTCATAGCCGGTCACACGCATGATCGGACCTTTCAGGTGGAGCATCGCGTCCTCGGCGACAGATGCGGAGAGTTCCGCACCGAATCCGCAGGTCTTGGGCGCCTCGTGCACGATGACGACGCGCCCGGTCTTCCTCACCGACCGATACACCGTCTCCTCGTCGAAGGGGCTCAGGGTCTGGAGGTCGATCACCTCGGCGTCCAATTCCCCAACCGATTCGAGGACCTTGTGAAGCATGCTCCCCCACGCAATGACTGTCACGGTGCTCCCCTCCTGAACCACCCTTGCCCTGCCGAGGGGCACCGTGTAGTCTCCCTCGGGTACCTCCTCCCTGATGAGCCGGTACAGGCGCGTCGGTTCGAGAAAGATCACCGGGTCGGCATCGCGGATGGAGGAAAGGAGCAGGCCCTTCGCGTGATAGGGGGTCGAGGGGACGACCACCTTGACTCCCGGCATGTGGCAGAAAAGCGCCTCGGTACTCTCGGAGTGGAGTTCCGGGGTCCGCACACCTCCTCCGTAAGGTGTCCTGATCACGAGGGGGCAGGTGAATCTTCCGCGCGATCTCATTCTGATCCGGCAGGCGTGAGATAAAATCTGGTCCACCGCAGGGTAAATGAATCCCATGAACTGTATTTCAGCGACGGGCCGCAGCCCGTACACAGCCATGCCGATCGCCGTGCCCGCGATGCCGGATTCGGCAAGGGGCGTGTCGACCACCCGCTCGGGCCCGAAGAGATCGAAGAGCCCCTCAGACACCCTGAAGACTCCTCCGTCCCTGCCGACGTCCTCTCCGATGAGAACGACCCGGTCATCCTTTTCCATCTCCTCTCTCAGCGCGAGGTTCAGCGCCTGGACCATGTTGAGCTTCGCCATATCAGAGGCTCCTCATTTGCCTCACCTGCCTTGGGCTGAGCGTACCGCAGGTATAGGTGAACATATCGGCAGATTCCGGCGGTGTCACCGCCTCAGCGGCCTTGACCGCGTCATCCACGACGGCCCGCACATGTTCCCCGAGCCTTTGCTCGTCTGATTCACTCCATATGTTCCTCGCGTCCATGAACTTCCTGATCCTCAGCACGGGGTCCTTTGCCTTCCATCCCTCCACATCTTCGGGGCTTCTGTACCGCGAAGCGTCGTCGGCCGTGGTGTGATCCGAGATCCTGTACGTCACACACTCGACGAGGGTTGCCCCGCCGCCGTTTCGTGCCTTCTCAAGAGCTTCACTCGTGGCGACATACACGGCGAAGATGTCGTTCCCGTCCACCTGTGTCCCTTCGATGCCGTATGCGCAGGCCTTCTGGGCAAGAGTCTTCGAGGCGCTCTGACGCTCTCTCGGTACGGATATGGCCCACTGGTTGTTCTGGCAGATGAAGACCGCCGGGAGTCTGTAGACCCCGGCCATGTTCAGCCCTTCGTGGAAATCGCCTTTCGAAGTCCCACCGTCGCCGAAATAACAGACGATCACGTTGCCGTCCTTCCGGTACTTCGCTCCAATCGCTGCGCCCACCGTGTGAGGGATCTGCGTCCCGACGGGGACGCAGAGCGGGAAGATGTTCAGGTCGTCGGGACATCTCATGCCTCTCTCATCGCCCGACCAATACTGGAAAAGCATGTGCAGGGGATATCCCATAGCGATGTATACCCCCATCTCCCTGAAAGAGGGGAAGACCCAGTCGGTGTTTCGCAAAGCAAAAGCGCTCCCGATCTGCGAAGCTTCCTGTCCCAACACCGAGGCATAGGTCCCGATCCTTCCCTCACGCTGAAGACTGAGCGCGTAATGATCGAAGGTCCTTGTCAGGACGAGCAACTCGTACATGCGCCTGATCCGCTCATCGGTTAGGTCCGGCATCAGCGAGGTGTCAACCTGGCCCGACTCGTTCATGATGCTGAGATAGGTAACCGAGCAGGTCTCGATGGGTTCCCTTGGCATGCTACATGACCCTCCTGAGAGCCATTGCGTCCGCAACCCGTCTGACGGCGATCTCCTCCGCTGCGATGCGGGGCATCACGCCTTCGCTCAGCGCCGTTTCGAGGATCAGCCCGGTGTTCTCGCGAACCCGCCCTGAGATCGCCTCGAAGGCTTCCCTCTCGGACCTCCGCTCGTACTCCATGGCTGCCATGATCACACCCCCCGCATTCGCGATGAAATCGGGAACGGAAATGATCCCCCTGCGGTGCAGTATCCGCTCGGCACTTCCCGTCGCGGGGATGTTCGCCCCCTGGAGTATCAGCTTCGCAGTGATCTGTTCGGCATTGTCCTCATGGATGACGTCGGGAATCGCCGCAGGGATAAGGATGTCGCAGTCCGCGAGGAAGAGGGCCTCGCAGGCGCCCGGCTTCCCCTTCCGGTAGTGCACGACGCTGCCTGCCTCCTCCTTGAACTTCAGCAGTTCGTCGACGTCGATCCCCTCGGGGCTGCAGACGCTGCCCCCGGAATCACTCGCGGCGACGAGCAGCGCCCCCTTCTGTGAGAGGAAGCGCGCCGCGGCCTTGCCCACGCTCCCGAACCCCTGTATCGCGACTCGCGCGCCTCTGAGTTTCACCCCCGCGTAGGGACAGGCGACCTCGGCGCATTCGGCAAGGCCGAAGCCCGTCGCACCAAGCTTGTCGAGCGGCAGCCCGCCTACCTCTTCAGGAAGGCCCACGGCACGGCTTATCTCATCGAATACCCACGCCATGCACCGCTCATCACTCCCCATGTCCGGACCGGGGATGTATTCCTCCAGACTGCCGATCGCCTGCGAAAACACTCTGAAACAGTGCTCCTTCCTGTCGCTCCTCGGATCGATCACCATGCCCGCCTTCCCGCCTCCGTGGGCGAGCCCCGCGATCGAGTTCTTCAGTGTCATCGTCCGTGCAAGTCTCTTCACCTCATCCACAGTGACGCGCGGCGAGACCCGCACACCTCCTATGGAAGGCCCCAGGGCCACGTTGTCCACCACGACAAAGGCACGGAAATCCGAGCGGGGGAAGAAAATCTCGATACACTTGTACGGCCCTAGGGCAATCTGCTTCATGTTCACGGCCTCGCCCATAGATTCACACCACTTCCTGAGGTACACTTCCTGCTCCGCAACTCCTGCGCGAACAGAGCTTCGCAGGCGGACGCTGTATTATTTGGCTCGCCTGTTCCGTTGTCAAGCTCGTCACCCCTCAACAGGCGACGACCCCTCGCCCTCTATGCTCATATTGTAGAGCTCGGTCTTGCTCACTCCGTAAGCCTCCGCGACCTCGCGCACGGCCTCTTTCCTGCCCTTGCCCCTCTTCATGAAGAGTTTCACTTCAGAGAGTGCCTCTCCGATGTTTCCTTTCCCGATGCGC